>JAFZRK010000181.1 GCA_017619905.1 Bacillota bacterium | reverse complement strand
TTGGTGTAGCAGTTGCGGCACATCCTGTAGTAGCCGAGGGTCGTAAAGCCCTCGTACCCGAGCTTCTTACCCATCTCGTCGCGCAGGTGCACCAGTTTGTCGTAGAACTCGTCGAACTGGGCCTGGTTGGCCTTGTACCAGCTTCCTTCCGCTGTGAACGCTTCTTTTCTGGTTGCATCGTCCGGGTCCACCTTGAACGGCCCCAGCTGAGCCAGAGTGTAGGTCTTTCCGCGGAACTCTATCTGAGCGCTGGCCAGCAGCTTTTCGTAATCCTGGGTGAGCTGGTTCTCCTCCTGCAGCAGCGGGACTATCTCCGGGGAGAAGGTCTTCAGCGCTATTTCCGTGTTCAGGAACTCCAGCTTGCCGAATTCCTCCTCGAACTGCGGGCGGAACGGGCTCTTCAGCAGCGTCAGCATCCAGTTCTGCGAGTACTCCTCGATCTCCGGGAGCACCTCGTTGTAGTAGTTGCACTCGTCCTCGTAGAACTTGTCTCGGGTGTCGATGCTGTGGCGGATCTGCGCCAGCGTCACCATAGTGTCGAAGTGCTTGGATTCTTCCTCGTAAGCAAGGAACAGCGCACGGGCCTCTTCGTAGCTTACGGCTGCGGCCAGTTTCTTAGTGAAGTCTTCGATCTTGTCCTTTACGATCTGAGCGTCTATGCGCTCGTAAGGCATTTCCTTGAATTTCATATCATCATCCTTTCTTTGTCCCGGTGACAGCCCCTCAAAGCTCCGGAGTCCGGATTCTCAAGAAGTTGTCCCCATCAGGTCATAAAAACGTTTTTCTGTGGATAGGGCAGGGGCCTAAAGCTCTCAGCCCTTCGTAGTGCGCGGCGGTGCCGTAGCCCTTGTTGGACTCGAACGCGTAGCCCGGGTATATCTCCGCCATCTCCACCATCTCGCGGTCTCTGGTCACCTTGGCCAGTATGCTGGCTGCGGCAATGGACACGGAACGCGCGTCGCCCTTTATAATGGATGTCTGAGGCATTTCCAGCCCCGGCAGCCGCACGGCGTCTATGAGTACGTGGTCCGGCTTTACCGGCAGGGCGCGTATCGCGTCCAGCATGGCTTCCTTCGTTGCTTCCAGGATGTTGATCCCGTCTATCCTTTCCGGCTCGCGGCGGCCTATCGCCCAGCAGACGGCGGCGTCCTTTATCTGCTCGAAGAGCTCTTCGCGTCTTTTCGGGGACAGCTTCTTGGAATCGTCCACGCCTAAAAGAGAAAAGTCCTTAGGCAGTATCACGGCGGCGGTAACGACCGGCCCTGCCAGAGGGCCTCTTCCCACCTCGTCCACGCCGGCTATGAAGTCCTTGCCCGCGCTCCAGAGCTCCCGCTCGAAGCTCAGCATCTCCGCCAGCCGCTGTATCTGTTTTTCCGTCCGTTCCTGCTTCGTCATGTCCGTACGCTCCTTTCGATATTATAACACAGCGCGCCGTCCGCGGCGTCTGAAAATGTTGTCCGGAAAACGGCCTTGATCGGTCCGTATCCGGCCCGGGATCCTGCTGTTTGCCGGACCTATATTTAGTGGGCTGATTCAGAAGGTCCACTATATCTTGGCAAAGCGGCAAGAACGTTTGTTTTTCAATGCTTCACGGCAAAAAAAGTGGGCTGATTTCCCATTTTTTTTCTAAAAATCTATTGATTGTGTAGCCGTGTGGAGTATAATGGAGGAGCAAGGCTCGGAGAAGCCGTAATTGCCTGTTCAAAAGAGGCATTGGGGAGGTCCCTAAAGCCCACAAAGGGGTTTGTAAAGGGCAGGGGATCTCAAAAGAGTTATCGGGTTAGAGAAGTCAAGGGAAACAGAGAGGGATAGACGACCATGCTGATGGGTAGCTATCAGAACTCCATAGACGCGAAGAACCGCATCATCATTCCTGCCAAGTTCAGAGAAGACCTCGGCCAGAAGTGCGTTCTTTCCGTGGGGCTGGACGACTGTCTCATCATCTATCCCATGTCCACGTGGAAAGTGCAGCAGGAGAAGCTTGCCGCGCTGCCGCGCTCGGACGAGAACGCAAGGGCATTCATCCGTTACGTCTACGCGAACGCGACGGAATGCGATGTCGACAGACAGGGCAGGATCCTCATTCCCGCATCTTATAAAGATAAGGCGCGGTTCGAAAAGGATCTTGTGACGATCGGACTTCTGGACAGGGTGGAGATCTGGTCCAGAGAAGTCTACGACGGTTCCGACAACGGCGGAAAGCTGGGGCCCAAGGGCCTGGTCGAATTCTCAAAGAACTTCCAGGTGTAGCCGATGGAGTTCAGTCACGTGCCGGTGCTCTATGACGAGGTCATGGAAGGACTGGATGTAAAAAGCGGCGGGACTTACATAGACGGCACGCTCGGAGGGGCCGGACACTCGTCCGGCATCTGCGAACGGCTGGGGCCGGACGGATGGCTCATAGGAATAGACTGCGACAGCGACGCGGTGGAGGCAGCGGGCAAACGACTCGAGCGCTTCTGCTGCAGAAAGAGTCTCGTTAAGAGCAACTATTCCGACGTAAAGCTGGTGCTTTCCGAACTTGGCGCCGGAAAAGCGGACGGAGCCCTGCTGGATCTCGGAGTATCGAGCTTCCAGCTGGACAACCCCGAAAGAGGATTCTCCTACATGCACGATGCTCCTTTGGATATGCGCATGGACGCGCAGGGGAGCATACGCGCGGAAGACGTAGTCAACGGCTACTCTAAAGATGAGCTCGCCAGGATAATATCCGACTACGGAGAGGAACGCTGGGCGGCACGCATCGCGCAGTTCATCGTAAAAGAAAGAGAAAAAAACAGAATAACCACGACGGCCGAGCTGGTAAGGATCATCAAGGCAGCCATACCGGCTCAGGCCAGAAGAGAAGGGCCGCATCCGGCCAAGCGAACGTTTCAGGCGATACGGATAGAGGTCAACAACGAACTGGGGCGCCTCGAAGGCGCCGTGTCGGACTTCATAGACGTGCTGGCGCCCGGCGGACGGCTGGCGGTCATAAGCTTTCATTCGCTCGAAGACCGCATAGTGAAGAGCGTCTTCGAAAAGCGCCTTGATCCGTGCACCTGTCCTCCGGACTTCCCGGTGTGCGTGTGCGGAAAGAAGCCGGACATCAGAAAGATAACAAAGAAGCCCGTCACGGCGGGCGAAAAGGAACTGGAGGAGAACCCCAGGTCCAGAAGCGCTAAGTTAAGAATAATAGAAAAGTTACAGACAGACAGATGAGCAGCATACTGAAGTACAAAACAAAGATATTGATCCTGATACTTTTGGTATGCGTATTCTGTATAGGGATAGTATGGCTCAACGCCAGCGCGTCCAAGCTCCAGTACGAGATCAACACCGTAAACAGCAAGATCCAGCAGGCGTCCTGGGATATCAGGACCGTTGAGGCATCCATCGGAATCAAGTCCAACATCGCCAGTCTGGAGCAGAAAGCTGCGGAGCTGGGAATGGTGCGCGCAAACTTCGCGGATATCATATACCTGAAAGGAGACAGCGAGTCCGTGGACGACTTTGCTCTGGCTCTAAGGGAAAATGTCTATCGGTAAAATCTGACACGCGCCGGATCAAAACACGGCGCTGTTTTTTATATTCAGGGAAAGACAAAGCATGAAACTCAACCTGTTCAGAGAGGCAAAAAGGACGAAAACGGGATTCAGAAACCGCAGCCGTATGCTTTTTGTCTTTTTCTTCATGGTCCTTTGCTTCGCCGCGCTTACCTTAAGACTGGGCTGGCACATGGTGATCAAGGGCGAAGAGTACGCCGCGAGGGCAATGAAGCAGCAGACCAGCGACAGCGTCGTCACCGCGGTGCGCGGAGGCATCGAAGACAGCAAGGGAAACGCTCTGGCGGTCAGCTCTTCCACCAATACCATATGGGTTCGTCCCAAGACGGTTAAGGAAAACGGCAAGACGACCGAACAGATAGAAAAGAATCTGAGCGACGAGATCGAGAAGATCACCGAGATACTGGGCATGGAACGCAGCGAGGTCTACGACATACTCACTTCGGACAAGACGCTGGTCCGGCTCGCCAAGCATGTCGTCGATGAAAAGGCCGACGCCCTTCGCAAGGAGGAACTTGCGGGTCTGGAGATAGTGGAAGACGTCATGCGCTACTATCCCATGCAGAGGTTCGCGTGCCAGCTGGTGGGTCTTACAAACGACGACGGCGACGGCATGACGGGTCTGGAGCTCTACTACGACAGATACCTGTCCGGCATGAACGGCAGGTGGATAAGCAGCAAGGACAGGGGAGACAACACCCTGGTCTACGGCACCAACAAGTACTACAGCGCGGAGGACGGATACACAGTCGTCACCACGCTGGACATGAACATACAGAACATAGCGGAGGAGACCGCGCAGAAGTGGCTTAAGCAGAGCGACTCCGACAGGGTGTCCATAATAATCATGGACCCGAACACCGGCGACATACTGGCGGCCACGCAGACGGACGAGTTCGACCCCAACGATCCCAGAGCGCCCAGGGCGGGCGATGAGGAGAAGTTCGCCAAGATGACCGACGCGGAGAAGGTGGTCTACTGGAACAAGATGTGGAGGTCCTTCCTGTTCTGCGACGTGTACGAGCCGGGCTCAACGTTCAAGCTGGTGACCACCGCAATAGCTCTGGACTCCGGTGCCATAACCAAGAATGACAGCTTCTACTGCGGCGGATACACCAGAGTGGCGGACAGGACGATCAAGTGCTGGTACTATCCGGGAGGCCACGGGACGCAGTCGCTGGCCAAAGCCGTAGGAAACTCCTGCAACATGGCGCTGGTGGACATCGCTCAGCGCATGGGCAAGAACACGTTCTACAACGGGATAGAGGCGTTCGGCCTTAACAAGAAGACCGGAGTGGATTACCCGGGCGAAGCCGAAAACATGATATACACCAGGGCGGAGGCCAACATAGTGGAGATCTCCACCATGTCGTTCGGACAGGGCATAGCGCTCACCCCGGTGAGTCTGGTCACGGCGGTATCGGCGCTTGCCAACGGCGGATACCTGCTGGAGCCGCACCTCGTTAAAGAGATACGCGACGCTGACGGCAACGTAGTGGAGAGCTTCGGACGTACGGTAAAGAGCGTCCCCATAAGCGCGCAGACCGCTTCGGAGATGCTGGACATAATGGAATACGTCGTTTCCGAAGGCGGCGCAGGCAAGGCGAAGATCTCCGGATACCGCATCGGAGGAAAGACCGGTACGGCCAACAAGCCGGTGGCCGGCGGTTATTCCAGCGACAGGGACGTGTTCGCGTCCTTCATAGGCGTGGCTCCGATAGACGATCCCAAGATGGTCGTGCTGGTCATCTGCGATACGCCCAAGGTTAAGAACAATCAGGGAAGCAACACCGCTGCTCCGGCTGCCAAAGATGTAATGGAAGCGGTGCTGAAATACATGAACATCCAGCCGCAGTACACGGACGCGGAGCTCAAGAAACTCAACAGCAAGCTGACCACCGTGCCGGATCTTACGGGGGACGACATGGAGGACGTCATCGGACGGCTCGCAGGAAAGCACCTGAATTACAATCTGTCGCCTGCGCTGGAGGATCCCAACAGCGTAAAGATAATCGTTACGGACCAGTATCCAAAGCCCGGCACAGAGGTCAACAAGGAGTCGACCGTGACCATATACTACGAAATAATAACAGAAGAGGAAGAAGAGCATGAGACCCACTAGCGCCAGGTTTCTGGCGGACGCCTGCGGCGGAAAGCTGACGGGCGACCCGGAATACCTTGTAAGGGACATTAAGATAGACTCCAGAGAGTGCGGGGACGGAGATCTTTTCGTCTGCGTCATAGGAGAGATAAACAACGGCCATAACTACGTGGAATCCGCGTACAAGCTGGGATGCAGGGCGTTTCTGGTGTCGCAGGATATTCCGGAGCTTCCGGGATCCGTCGTGATACGCGTGGACGACACCATGGAGGGCTTCAAACGCATGGCGGAGGCCTACGTGGCGCAGTTCGACGTAAGGAAGATAGGCGTTACCGGAAGCGTGGGAAAGACCACCACCAAGATGCTGACGGCTGCGGTAGCTTCCGCAAAATACAACACCGTATGCAGCCGCAAGAACCTCAACACCCATCTGGGCGTATGCCTTACGTGCTTCCTGGCGGACGAGAGCACTCAGTGCATAGTCTTCGAGATGGGTATGGACCACAAAGGCGAGATAGAAGAGTACGTAACCTGGGTAAAGCCGGAGGTGGCGATCATAACCAACATAGGGGTGTCGCACATGGAGCGGCTGGGAAGCCGCGACGCCATCGCGGACGCCAAACTGGAGATAGTCCTGCCGTTCACCGACAAGTGCTCGCTGGTCGTCAATTCCCGCTCCGACTACCTTAGGACCGAGCAGGAGATAAGGGAAAGAGCCCTCAACAAGAGCAATTACAAGATCGTTCTGGTTGGACAGGACATAGACTGCAAAGACGTGAAAAATAAAAGAGAGGACGGAATAGAGTTTTATGTAAATAACGTAAGATTCGAGCTTCCTCTTCTCGGAGAGCATAATGCTCTGGACGCCACGCTGGCGATAGCCGCGGGCCTGGAACTGGGCATCAGTCTGGAGGAGGCAGCCGCCGCTCTTAAGCAGGTGAGCGTCACCGACCGCCGGCTGAAAGCGGACAAGATAGGCGGCATATATCTGCTGGACGACAGCTACAACGCCAGCCCGGATTCCATGAAAGCCGGCATCTCGGCGCTGTGCGGCGTGGACGCCAAAAGACGCATTGCGGTGCTCGGCGACATGCTGGAGCTCGGCGGCGCGGACGAAACCGGACACATAGAAGTGGGACGCTTCGCTGCGGAGAGCGGCGTGGACATGATAATCGCTGTCGGCAGCAGAAAAGACCTGTATTTCCAGGGCGTAAGGGAATCCGGAAGATTCGGGACCAGCACCATAGGTCTTCAGGATCTGGATTCCGTAAAGGACATGATACTGCAGATACTTAAGGACGGAGACGCCGTTCTTGTAAAAGGCTCCAATTCCACGGGACTGGGGCAGGTAGCGGAACTGATCAGAAGATCGGAGGAGACATGGAAAAGATCCTGATAATGGGGCTGGGACGCTCCGGCCTTGCGGCGGCAGAGCTGCTGAAGGGCAGAGCCGAGCTGTACGCCTGGGATTCCAAGGCGGAAGACAAGTTCGGACAGGGAATCACAGATAAACTCAGGGACGAGGGAGTCATTCTTTACCTCGGCCCGGACGCGCAGGAAAGGCTCGCGGAAGAGCATCCCGCGGAGGATAAGTTCTTCGACAGGGTAGTGCTCAGCCCGGGCATAACCTTCAGACATCCGCTTACCAGGCTCGGAAAAGAGCTGATAGGCGAGCTGGAGCTTGCGTACGAGCACTGCAAGGGCAGCTTCGTTGCGATCACAGGCACCAACGGCAAGACTACCACTACCACGCTGGTGGGCGAGAT
>JAFZRK010000009.1 GCA_017619905.1 Bacillota bacterium | reverse complement strand
TGAACGGCGAGGAAGTGCAGGACGATAAGATCTACGTCGTGGGCATCCAGGAGTTCCACTACAACAACCTGGAGGACTTCTTCAACGTCACCCACGAGGAAGTGGAAGCCAACGGCAAGCCGTCAATACTTACTACAAGCGATGTGGCTACGCTGCTCGGGTACTTCGAGGAGAACAAGCACCTGGGACTTGGCGTCGAAGGCCGGCTCGAGGTGATAGAGTAAGACGGATCACATCCGATCAGGAATATCCTCGATCGGGGCAAGAGAGGAGAGTAAGATGAAAAGGTTATTTTGCGTCATCATTGTAGCGCTTTTGCTGTTGGGTCTTGTATCCTGCGGCTCCGGCGGCGGTACGCCCGGGAACGGAAACGAGTCTCAGTCCAACTCAGCATCGCCTCCGTCGTCTGCTGAGCAAAACACGGTGACTCCGCCGGAACAGCAGACCTCACCGGAACCCGAACCGCAGACTCCGCCCGAACCGGAGACTCCGCCCGCAGATCCTGTGTCGGAAAAAACGGCGAAGATGATCGGGACCTACGAGCTGGACGACTATACTAATAACAGCGAGCTGAAGTATTACAGATACGACATACTCCGCAACCTGAGCATCCGCACCGGCGTGGAGCCCGGCACCATGACGCTCAGCGAGGACGGCACGGGCCGTCTCAGCTACCTGGGCAATGAGCGGAGCTTCGAATGGACAGAGGATGCCTTCATAATCGACGGAACAGAGTACCCTGTAAATTACAGCTATCCTGTATTGTACGTCGAGTTTTCGGAAAACGAATCCCTGAAATATCGCCAGGTTAGCCATCTGGAGGCTTACAACCTCTCCCAGAAGTGGGACGAAACGCACAAGGTCATCGACTCCTCCGCGTACGAGCTTGGAGAGCCGGAGGTCGTCCACTTCAATGAGGCGGCCAGAAAATATGTTTACGTCCGCGTGCCGATAGAGAACAAGTCGGGCGAGCAGCTGGCTCTGGATGAACTCTTTTTCACAGCGATCGGTCCGGACGGAAAGGAACTGGGATTCTTCTCGCTCCCGCCCAACTGCACCAAGCTTCTTCTCCCCGGAGAGAAAGGAGACTTCGTCTTCGATTACTTTGTGGCGGAGGATAAACTCGACACCGGCGGACGTACCGCGGCAGACGTTTTCCCCGAGGGCGTGACCATAAGAGTAGACGAGGTGGACGCGTTCATCTGGACAGGCGAGTATAAGCGCTATGACGCCGAGATCACCGAGGTGCTGGTCTTCGCGGATTCCTATACCGGAGGATACATGCTCCACAGACCTAACGGATTCGTCTATCTTCCGGAGGGCACGGATATAAGCGGGATCGAATTTTACGTCTACTGTTACGACAAGGCCGGAAGACTGGTAGGCTACGGTTCGCAGATCGCCATCGAGTCGAGCATCAATCCCATTCTGTACCTGGAGGAGATACCGGGAGAGCACAAAGCTAAGTTCCAGACCAACATGATAGGTCCGTTCGAGGACATGAGCTTTCCTCAGGACAGCATAGACCATTACGAGATAGTCGCTTTCTCTCCGAGCTATTACTACTAGATGGATTAAACGTGCATGACGGTCTGAAGATATTAGGTCGGATCACTGACAAAACAAAGGACGGCAGGGAAGCGTCCCCGCCGTCCGCTTATTTACCTGCATTCAGAACATGGCCGGACTATTCGCGGTCGAATACGGTCTTGGATTCCAGCAGCGGATCGCAGTAGCGTTTCCATTCCAGGTGCGCTTCGGACGTGTCGTAGACGGGCAGCGTTTCTGGGCGCATCGTTATCTCTATCATTACGTCGAAGCGGTTGGGTCGGTCCACGCAGTTCTCGTAAACGTTTACGCTCTCCACGCCGTCGATCTCCAGTGTCTTTTCAAATATGGTGCGCGCGTTTGCGGCGGCTTCGCTTCTGAGGGAGCAGTCTTTCAGTTTGATTATCACGTAGTGGCGCATCAGGTCCTCCTTTATGTTTTTCTCTGTGTTTACGGATACTATTATACTTTTTGCGGCGCAGGAATTGTAGTATAATTTATCTGTGCCGGCGAAGGCCGGAAGGACTTAACGCGGCATCAAGCACATCATAATCGGAAAGGATCAGCAATGGATAAAAAACAGCTGCAGGAAAAAGCCCGGCAGATCCGTCTGGACGCGGTAGAGATGATCGCCAAGGCAGGATCGGGCCATCCGGGCGGATCGCTTTCGGCCACAGACATAATGGTCGCATTGTATTATTCCAAAATGGCTCTCTACGAGGATCCGGCGGACGAAAGGCGCGACAGGTTCGTGCTCTCCAAGGGCCACTCCAACCCGCCTCTCTACGCCATCCTGGCGGACAAGGGCTACGTTCCCAAAGAGGAGATGCAGTACTTAAGGCGGCTGCACCACCCGTTCCAGGGGCATCCGGACAGCGTCAAGTGCCCGGGCATAGACTGCTCCACCGGTTCGCTGGGGCAGGGCATATCCGTTGCGGTAGGCATGGCTCTTGGCTTCAAGCTTAAGAAGATGCCCAACAAGGTGTACGCCATCGTCGGTGACGGCGAGAGCCAGGAAGGAATATGCTGGGAAGCGTTCATGTCGGCAGCAAACTATAAGCTGGACAACCTTACGGTGTTCATAGATAAGAACGGTCTGCAGATAGACGGTCCCACGGACGAGGTCATGTGCCTCGGCGATCTTGAGGCAAAGATGAAGGCATTCGGATTTGCCACGGACGTCATAGACGGCCACGACTTTGACCAGATACTGGCGGCGCTGGATCGCGGCGAGGAAGGAAAGCCGCACTGCATAATCGCCAACACCATAAAGGGCAAAGGCGTATCGTTCATGGAGAACGCAGTCGGCTGGCACGGCAAGGCGCCCAACGCGGAGCAGCTGGAGCAGGCCCGCAGGGATCTGGGAGGTAAGTGATATGGCAGACGTTGTAAAGAAGGCGACGCGCCACGGATACAGCGAAGGTCTGGTGGAACTGGCGGCGCAGCACGAAGATATAATCTGTCTGGACGCGGACCTCGGAAGCGCGACGGGTTCCCAGGCATTCCGCAAGGTATATCCGGAAAGATACATAGAAGCAGGCATAGCTGAGCAGGATCTCGTCGGCATGGCGGCCGGTCTCGCAAGGGTAGGGCTGGTGCCGTTCGCGAATTCCTTCGCGGTCTTCGCGGCCGGAAGGGCTTTCGAAATAATAAGGAACGCCGTCTGCTATCCCAACCTTAACGTCAAGATAGTCGGCTCGCACTGCGGAGTAACTCCCGCGGGCGACGGCGGTTCGCACCAGTGCATAGAGGACGTCGCGGCCATGAGGTCGCTGCCCAATCTGGTGGTGCTCTCGCCCTGCGACTTCAATCAGGCAAAGCTCATGGCAAAGCTGATGTACGAGCATCAGGGGCCCTGCTACATGAGGACGTCCAGAGAGCCCATGCCCATCGTAACGACCCTTGAGGACGACATACAGATAGGCAAGGCGCAGATCCTAAGGCGCGGAGACGACGTGTGCATCGTGGCTACCGGAGTCATGGCATCGCTTGCCGTGGCAGCGGTGGACGAACTGGCGGCGGAAGGCATAAACGCGGAGCTTGTCAACATCCACACCATAAAGCCGCTGGATATTGAGACCATAAAGAAGAGCGCAAAGAAGTGCGGCGGCAGGGTCCTGGTCTGCGAGGAAGCCAACATGTACGGCGGTCTGGGCGAGGCAGTGGCCTACGGTCTTGTCGGGACGGACGGCATAAAGTTCGACCACGTGGCGATAATGGACAGGTTCGGACAGTCCGGACTTTCCGGAGAGCTTCTGGAAGAGTACGGAATAACATCTGCTAATATTAAGGCGCATGCCGCTGCCCTCGCAAAGAGGTAGCGCAGACGCCGCAGTTGTGATAAAATAATAATGTTAACGACCGCAATTGACGCGGAATCAGGAAGGAGAACCACATGAGCGCAAAGATACTTAGCGGCAAGGAAGTAGCTGCCTCCATCAAGGAAGAGTGCAAGGCAGCAGCAGAAGAGCTTAGGGCAAAGGGAATAGTACCCAAGCTCGGTATATTAAGAGTAGGAGCAAAGGACAACGACCTCGCTTACGAGAGAGGAGCCACAAAGACCATGAACTCCTGCAGCGTAGACGTGCAGGTATTCGAACTGCCGGAAGACGTCACCCAGGAAGATTTCGACAAGAAGCTCGAAGAGATCAACAACGATACTTCGGTACACGGAATACTGATGTTCCTGCCGCTTCCCAAGCACCTGGACGAGAAGAGGGCCCGCAACATGCTCAAGCCCGAGAAGGACATCGACGGTGCCACCACCGGTTCCCAGGCAGGCGTTTACGCAGGCAAGGACCTTGGTTTCCCGCCGTGCACCGCGCAGGCATCCATGGAGATACTCAAGTACTACAACATAGACCTTAAGGGCAAGAAGGCAGCAGTCATCGGCCGCAGCTTAGTAATAGGCAGACCGGTAGCAATGATGCTCATGAACGCCAACGCCACAGTTACCATCTGCCACACCAGGACCGTGGACGTTCCGTCCATCACCAGAGAGGCGGACGTAGTCATCGCGGCTTCCGGCCAGATGGAGAGCGTAGGTCCCGAGTACCTGTCCGAGGGCCAGACCGTGATCGACGTAGGCATCAGCTGGAACGACGCCAAGGGTAAGCTCTGCGGCGACGTGGACTTCGACAAGGCGGAGCCGATCGTAGGCGCCATCACCCCGGTTCCCGGCGGCGTCGGATCTGTTACCTCCGCAGTTCTCTGCAAGCACGTCATCAAGGCCTGCAAGGCGCAGAACGGCATAGAGTAATATAAGCGGAAAACCGCCTGTTTTAGGCGTTTTGACCGGAAAACGAGTATTTGCCCGTCCGATGCGCAAAAACGCGTCAGACGGGCATTTTTCGGCCTTAAAACAATATGCGCGCGGCAATGTCCGGTCCGCGGGGCGCGAAGCCATGCTGTACGGCCGGCTTTGCCGGAAAAAGTTTAACATCAGCGGCTTTTTGTTGTATAATAATTTATCGCTTAGAAACGGAAAGGGGGATCTGCCATGAAAGGAAAAACAGCATTTAAGATAGCAGCCATAGGCGCGCTGCTCTACGCATTGTACTGTGTGCAGAAAGACAGGACCTTGATCGATTCCGAGGAAGATCTTAACGCGGAACGCGAACAGTTCAAGAAGGAACTGGAAGAAGAGATACGCAAAGTGGCCGAAGCGGCTGACGAATTCGCTGCTTCAGTAAAGGAGACCGTTGCCGAGGCGCTCAACGCGGAGCCAAAGGCGGAAGCAGCTGCCGAAGAGCCGGCATTTCAGGAGCCGGAGCCGGAAGAGCCCATGGCCGGCATTCCCAACCCCATGCATCAGCTTACATCCGCGGAGTTCATGGGTAGCTGCGGCAGAGAGCTCAATTTCGACGCCATAGATGAGGATCATCCTTACTATTACAGCATAGACGGCGAAAAGACGCTGTACGGAATACAGCTTCGCGACGCGGACTGTCTGGAGTACGATTTCCGCATGATCCATGGAAGGGGCGACGCGGACATCTCAGGCATGTACTACGACTGGACCCAGGAGATAAAGTACCCGGAGAACAAGCCGGAGTGCACCGTGTACCTGAATGAGAGCGGACAGGGCATCTGCCTGTGGAAGGACAGGAGCTTCCGTTACTCGCTGGCCATGAAGGAAGGCGCTTCGCTCGTAAAGCTGGTGTGGATGCGCAAGAGGATAATGTCTGCGTAGACCGGATACAGGCCTGACAATACAAAAAACAAAGCCGGACGTCTTTCAGTCCGGCTTTTGTATTGGTTCAGTATCAGTTCTGGATCTCGGATCACTCGTCCAGCTTGTAGATCCTCATCGCATTGTCCGCGAAGAGTTTTTTGTACTCTTCCTCCGTGTAGTACAGATAGAGCAGCGCTTTGATCTCCACGCTTGCAGGGTGCATCGGGAAGTCCGTCGCGAACATGCAGCGGTCTATGCCGTAGGCCTTTATGTAGTCGCGCATGCCCCAGGCGCCTTTCCAGAACATGGTGGAGCAGGTATCCACAAAGATGTTGTCGTACTTCGGCAACACTTCCACGGCCCAGTCCCAGACGGTGTAGCCGCCGAAGTGGGCGCCCACGAAGGTCAGGTGAGGGAACGACTGCAGAACGTGCTCCACGCGGTTGGGATTGGTGCGGTCGCCCCGGTCGTCGCCGGTGTGGGCAAGCACCGCAAGGCCCTTTTCCTGGCAGATCTCGAAGGCCGTCATGAAGCCGTCGCAGTCCAGAGTAAAGCCCTGCATGTCCGGGTGGATCTTAATGCCTTTGAGCCCCAGCGACTGCAGCTCGTTTATGTCGCGCTCCATGTCGTCCGAGAGCGGATGTACCGTCCCCAGACCGTAGAACCTGTCCGGATGATCGCTCACCAGCGACGCCAGATAATGGTTGGCGGAGCTTACCTGTTCCGGCTTTGTGGCCACGGAGTGGATGATGCACTTGTCTATTCCGCTTTCCGCGCTTTTCTTTAAAAGGTTCTCCGGCGTTCCGCGGTGGTACATGGGTATGTGGTAGAAGCCACCTATGGCTCCCACCGCCTTGTCCACGATCTTTTCCGGGAACACATGGCAGTGCGCGTCTATGCAGAAATACTTATCGTCGATCATTGTTTATAGTCCGGCTCTGAGATCTTCCTTACAGCTTAACTGTCCAGCCGAACGGGTCCTCGGCCTTGCCCCACTGGATGGATGTGAGGGTGTCGTAGAGATGCTGGGTAAGCTTGCCTATCTTTCCGCCGTTCACGACGTATTCCTTATCCTTATATATGAGGGCGCCGATGGGGGAGACTACGGCTGCGGTGCCGCTTCCGAACGCCTCTTCCAGAGTGCCGTCGGCCATCGCCTGAGCCAGCTCGTCCACGGAGATAAGGCGTTCCTCTACAGGGAAACCCTCGTGCTTAAGAAGCTCGATTATGGACTTTCTGGTGATTCCGGGGAGAATGGATCCGCGCAGCTGCGGGGTAACGACCACGCCGTTTATAAGGAAGAGCACGTTCATGGCGCCGACTTCCTCTATGTACTTGCGCTCCACGCCGTCCAGCCACAGCACCTGGGAATATCCCTTCTGCTCGGCTCTCTCGCCGGCTCTGTTGGAAGCCGCGTAGTTTCCGCCGCACTTTGCCTCGCCCGTGCCGCCGCGGACCGCTCTTACGTCCTGGTCCTCGATCATGATCTTTACCGGGTTGAGGCCTTCTTTGTAGTAGCTGCCTACAGGCGAAAGGATTATTGCGTAGGTGGCGTGCTTAACGGAGTGAACGCCAAGGTTTTCGTCATTG
>JAFZRK010000180.1 GCA_017619905.1 Bacillota bacterium | reverse complement strand
TTTCTGCGTTCGAAAAACTGCTGCTGGACGAGGAAGAGCAGGCCGCGGAGGAGACCCCGGCGCAGAGGTTCTTCAGTCAGGATCCGGAGCAGCCGGAGAAGGCGGCCGCGGAAGCGGACGATCTTAAGGACCTTAAGGATCCGGAGCTTCCGGACATAGAGATACCCACCGGAGACCCGTCGAAATTCGACATAGAAAAGATAGAGAACACCATCAGGGAGCTGAACGCGCAGGAAGTCGTGGCGGAGCACAACCGCAGCGAAAGGAAGAAGCGTCTGGAGAAGATGGCGGCAGCCTGAGAGGCATATTTCCGCAGTCTTGACGCGGCAGCAGGCAAGGCGCCCGCCGAGCCGGAACCCGAACCGGTGCCTGTAAAGACGGCCGCAGCCGTCGCATCCGCGGACGACACGCGTCTGTTCGAACCTTCGGAAGGAGAGGTTGCCGAGCCCACCAGGGAGATCCCTGTCGGCGGCATACTGGAGGCGATCACCGGAGAAAAGCCCGCGCGCACTGCGGCTCTAAGCGCCGCGTCGGTCGCGGGAGTAACTTCGGAGCCGTTCAAAACGCTGGTGTTCAAGCGCATAAGCGAGGACGCCGAGGAGCGCGCGAAGCGCTACGAGCAGGCGGATCCGTTCGAGCCGGCAGCGCCGTCCGAAGAAGTCATGACTCCGGAGGAGCTGGAAGCGGAGCTGCGCCGTCCCGAGAGCGACCCGTTCGACAAGCTGGTGAGCGACTTCAGGTCCACCGCCAGAACTGCCGTAGTTGGTGCCAAGGATGCGGAGCGGATAGCTACCAAGTACGATCTGGGCGAGGAGCTTAAAGGCATAGAGGCCGCGGAGACCACAGCGGAAGCGTACGAGCAGCCGGAGCAGAAGCCCGCGGAAGAACAGGCGGAGCCGAAGGAAGAAGCCGCAGTGGAAGCACCGGCGGAGCCCGTTTCCGGACAGCCGGAAGTACCCGCAGCAGCGGCTCAGCCCGCAGTTTCAGAGCTTGCGGCTGAGGAGCCGGCAGAGGCCCCGGCACAGCCGGAAGAAGTCCCCGCACAGCCGGAGACCTCGGCACAGCCGGCAGAAGCCCCGGCGGAGACCGAGAGCCCGGCCGCGCCCGCGGAGCACACTCAGGAATTTGAGCCGGTAACGGACGACACCAGTTCCCTGGCTTTCCTCTACGAGGACGCGAACGCGCAGAAAGCGGGCGGGGAAGAAGAGCAGGGCGAGGCCTCCGAGGACGAGCCCCGTCCCAGGCACATATTCCTTAAGATAATAATCGCCATACTCATCATCTGCGCTCTGTTCGAGCTGGTGGTCCTGGGAATGTCCAGGTTCATGCCGGACGCTCAGGCCACGCAGAACATAGTGTCGATAGAGGAAGCAATAAGAGAAGCGATCGTTTCGGCGTTCAACAGCATAGTCAACGCCGTAAAGGGACTGTTCGGCAACTGAGCCGCAGCAGCCGGGCGCATCTGAGAGCCCCGGACCCAAGGCGCAGCGCGCCGGGAGAATGACATGGAAGAAAACAACAGCAAAACAACCAATAAGAGCAAGAACGTGCGCAGGAAATGGATCATAGTGGTGATAATCATCGCCGTGATCGCCCTGATCGCCGTCAGCTGCGCGGACTTCATCACGGACCTCATCTGGTTCGGCGAAGTCGGATACACCTCCGTATTCCTTACGGAACTTTTCACCAAGATCAAGATAGGCATACCCGTGGCGATAATATCCGCCGGCATAAGCGTGCTCATCCTTTCGGCGCTCAAGAAGAACTTTCTTAAGAAGAACAACTTCTCCCTGACGTCCGAGGACGACAAGCGCACGGTGCGCCGCGTAAGGAATGTCCTGTCGATAATACTGGGCGTATTCCTTGCGGTGGTCACAGTGTCCAAGCTGTGGTTCCAGATGCTGGAGTTCTTCAACTACAGCAGCTTCGGGGTAAAGGACCCGCTGTTCGGCAACGACGTGGGCTTCTACATGTTCCGCTACGAGTTCCTTACCGGACTGGCTGACAGCGCGCTGCTTATAATCGTGGCGTTCCTCATAGCCACGGTCCTGTTCCACTCCATACTCGTAGGCATCGCAAGGCCCGCGGGCACGGAGGAGAAGACGGAGACCGAACGCCCGGGCATAGAGATAGACCCCACGGATCCTCTGGGATCCATATTCCGCGGCATTTCCGACAAGGCCGGCGACGTACGCGAAGGCGCTGCCAAGAGCGGTTTCGTGCGCAAGGCCAAGGCGGTCCTGAGCGTTGCGCTCAAGGAGGTCGTAGTCCTAGGGGTGCTGCTGTTCCTGGCTCTTGCGGCCAAGCTCTACCTTAGCAGGTTCGGGCTTCTGTACGGAGGCACCGGCGCTGCCTACGGCGCGGGCTACACGGACGTCAAGGTAACTCTCAACGTATACAGGATACTCATCGTTCTGGCCGTTGTTGAGGCAGTGCTCCTCATCTTCGCGGCCATACGCAAGAAGTTCCTCTTCGCCGTCATAGTTCCGGTAGCCATGATAGCCATCTCGTTGCTGGGCACCGGCGCAGCCAAGCTCGTCCAGACCATAATCGTAGAGCCCAACGAGCTCAACAAGGAGAGCAAGTACCTGGAGAACAACCTTACGTACACGCGTCTGGCCTACGATCTGGAGGACATTTCGGACGAGGTGTTCGATCCGCAGGCGGATCTGGACATTAAGGACGTGCTCCGCAACATGGGCACCCTGTCCAACCTCAGGATCAACGACTTCGCTCCCACCAAGCAGTTCTACACCCAGACCCAGTCGATAAGAAGGTACTACACCTTCAACGACGTGGACGTGGACCGCTACAACATAAACGACGAATACACCCAGGTGTTCCTGTCCGCCAGAGAGATAGACTCCGCAAGCGTGGATGACTCCTGGCTGATAAGGCACCTTAAATACACGCACGGCTACGGCCTTACCCTCTCCAGGGTGGACCGCGTGACCAGCAGCGGCCAGCCGGAGATGCTCATCCAGAGCATACCTCCCGTATCGCAGATTCCCGAAGTCCAGATATCCAGGCCGGAGATCTACTACGGCGAGATGTCCAACGACTACATAATCGTTAAGACCGGCGAGACTGAGTTCGACTATCCGTCCGGAGACTCCAACGTCTACACCACCTACGAGGGCGACGGTGGAATAAAGCTGGGACTTGCCAGCCGCATCCTTTTCTCCATAAGGGAGAAGAGCTTGAAGCTCCTAGTGTCCACGAACATCACCCACGACTCGCGCATAATGATCTACCGCAACATAATGGACAGAGTGCGCAAGATCGCCCCGTTCCTTACCTACGACGACGATCCGTACGTGGTCACCGTTGACGGCGGCATCTACTGGATAGTGGACGCCTACACGCAGAGCACGCTCTACCCGTACTCCGAGCCCTACGACAAGAAGTACGACACCAACTACGTGCGCAACTCCGTCAAGATCATAATCGACGCGTACAACGGCAACGTGGACTTCTACATCGTGGACGAGGACGACCCGATAGTCCAGACTCTGTCCAAGATCTACCCCAAGCTCTTCAAGAGCTTCGACCAGATGCCGCAGAGCTTCAGGGCTCACCTGCAGTACCCCAACGCGTTGTTCAACATCCAGGCAGGCGTATACGCCAAGTACCACATGACGGACGTGGCGGTGTTCTACCAGAAGGAAGACGCGTGGCAGATCTCCAAGAACATCTACGATCAGTCCGAGATGACCATGACCGCCAACTTCTTCATAATGAAGCTGCCCGGAGAGCAGGACACCGAGTTCGTAAGCTCCGTATCCTACACGCCGGCAGGCAAGAACAACCTCACCGGCATTCTGGTGGCCCGTTCCGACGGCGAACACTACGGCGACATAGTGCTCTACCAGATGCCCAAGGGCCGTCTTATCTACGGACCTCTGCAGGTAGAGGCAAAGATAGACCAGGATCCGGAGATCTCCAAGGAGTTTACGCTTTGGAACAACAGCGGTTCCAAGTACTCCAGAGGCGAGATGTTCGTAATACCCATCGAGGATTCGCTCATCTACGTGGAGCCGGTATATCTGGAATCCTCCACAGCCAGTTTGCCGGAAGTTAAGAGGGTCATCGTCTACTACGACGAGCAGCTCGCTTACGCGCCCACGCTGGCAGAGGCGCTGGACATGCTGTTCGGCGAAGGCGCCGGCGATCCGCTGCTTACGCCTTACCCGATCATCACCGGCAAGGAGATGGCGGACGAGATAGAGCGCAAGGAGCAGGAGGAGCAGAATCCGCCCGAGCCCGTGGATCCGGAACCGGTAGATCCGGACCAGCCCGGCGAACATACCATAGAAGAACTTGCGGATCTTGCCCAGCAGGCCTTCGAAAAGGCCCAGGAGGCGCTCAAGAATCTCGACTGGGCAAGCTACGGCCAGTACATGCAGCAGCTCCAGGATCTTCTCAATCAGATGAAGAAGATGTCCGGAGTCGAAGGAGAATGATGATGGAAAAGGGAGACATGCTTTTCTGCATTCCGCCCTCAGCTCACGACGTTGACAGTATCAAAGCTATCCTCGGGGCTCACCCCGAGGTAGCTTTTGTTTCGCTTGTAGGCGCGGACATATACGGCAACCACACGGACGAGAAGATCCCGGTGCGGATCTTTACGGACGACGTGGAAGGGCTTCTGAACGAAGGCGTCCAGACGGACGGCTCCTCCGTTCAGCTGCCGCTGATAGCCGATATTTCCAACGCCAAAGTTACGCTCATCCCGGACCTTTCAGTAAACTGGTACGTGGATTACAACGAGGACCTCGTAAAGTTCTCGGGCAAGGGCCGCAGGCCCGTGGGGACTCTGCGCATACCCGCTCATCTGGTGCACAACGAGACCATGGAAGTGGGCTCCAGAGCCATACTTCGCGACGCTGCGGACACTTTCAAGAGAGAGCTTGCAGCGCTGATAAGAAAGCACCCGTACGTGCTGGAGCATCTGCCCATAGACAGCGCGGACGACATAGACGAAGTCCTGCTCACCTCCGCTACGGAGCTCGAGTTCTACGTAAAGACTCCTCACGAGGTGGCGGACCGCGACCGGCTCCACACTTCGCAGGAGCTTAAGGAGCAGTACTGGAAACGCACCATAGGACCGGTGCGCAGCGCTCTGGAGGAGACTCTGCTCCTGCTGGACAAGTACGGTTTCGGCGTGGAGATGGGTCACAAGGAAGTCGGCGGCGTAAAGCCGGAGATGGTGGAGGGCGGCGAGTTCTCGCACATCATGGAGCAGCTGGAGATCGACTGGAAGTACGCCGACCCCATGCAGGCAGCCGACAACGACCGCATAATACGCTATCTTGTGCGCGATGTCTTCCGCCAGTACGGACTGGACGTGACGTTCATGGCAAAGCCCGTGGATGGAGTAGCCGGCTCAGGCAAGCACACCCATCTGGGTGCCGCTGTACGGCTCAAAAACGGCTCTGTGGCGAGTCTTTTCGCGCCGGGGGACCCATATACCGATTACCTCAGTCCTATCGGCTACGGGGCTCTTATGGGCCTTCTGAAGAACTACGAGATAATCAATCCCATAGCCAATCCCACCACGGACGCCATCAACCGTCTTAAGCCCGGATTTGAGGCGCCGGTAAGCATAGTTACCAGCCTGGGCAGCGACGTGCTTACGCCGTCCAGGAACCGCAGCGTTCTGGCCTGCGTCATCCGCGACCCCGCAAAGCCGATGGTGACGCGCTTCGAGCTCAGGTCGCCCAACCCCAGGAGCAACACGCATCTGGTGCTGGCCGCCTGCCTCATGTCCATGCTGGACGGCATAAGGGCCGTGCTCGAGGCGGAGAAGACGCCAGCGGAGCTTCTGGAGTCCGTTTCCAAGGACGCGGAGAGCGCGGATTTCTATCTGGAGACCGGCAGGGTGTACCGCTACGAGGGCAACATTTTCGAGGACTTTACCGGGGAAGAGCGCAACGAGATCTTCGGCAAGACCCCGGCCACTGCCTGGGAGAACATAAACGCTTTCGACGCTTACCCGGACAAGACCAGGGTGCTCTATCACGACGGAGTCTTTTCGCAGGTGGACGTGGCGTCGTTCAAGGCGGCGGCTCTGGACAGCTGGGTCCGCGAGCTCCACGACCGCATCATTTCCGAACTTCGGGACAGGGTGAGGCGCTGCGTTATGCTGCACGACCCCGCGGACTGCACGGATCTGGACGCGGAACGCTTTGCGGCTGTGCGCGCAATGGCCTGCGAGATCGCCCGCGACAGCAGCGGCAGCGTGTCCCTGCTCACCAGACTCTCAAGGGCGCTGGAGGACAAGGACTACAAGTCAGCTTCCGACCTGCAGCTCCTGACGATGGAGAGGGTGCAGGCGCTGGAGGCCGTGTACGCGGAGTACCGGAAGAACATAATATAGTTTATAAATAGTATAGTTTGCATAGGGGCGGTCTGTTCGCAGGCCGTCCTAAGCATAAGAGGTGGAAGATGCTTGCATTCATAAGCGGAGCCAGCCGCGGAATAGGCGCTGCGTGCGCCGTGGAACTCGCCAAGGACGGCTTCGATGTGGTGATAAACTGCAGAAGCTCCGAAACGGCTGCGGAGGGCGTAGCCGCAAAGGTGAGGGCCCTGGGCAGAAAAGCGTATATAAAGTGTTTCGACGTTTCCGACGCGGACGCCGCGGAAAAGGCCTGCGCGGAAGTGCTTGAAGAATGCGGGTCCGTGGACGTTCTCGTTAACAACGCGGGCATAAGCATCAGCGGGCTGGTGCAGGACATGAGCGCGGATCAGTGGGATGCTCTCCTGGGCGTCAACCTCAAAGGCATGTTCAACATGTGCAGGGCGCTGGTGCCTTCCATGGTGTCGCGCAAGCAGGGCTGCATAATAAACATCTCGTCCATGTGGGGCCAGACCGGCGCATCGTTCGAGTCCGTGTATTCCGCCAGCAAGGGCGGCGCGGACGCTTTCACCAAGGCGCTGGCCAAGGAACT
>JAFZRK010000179.1 GCA_017619905.1 Bacillota bacterium | reverse complement strand
TGCGTCCAGGTTCGACAGCGGCTCGTCCAGAAGCAGCAGATGCGGGTTCGACGCGACCGCTCTTGCGATCGCTACACGCTGCTGCTGTCCACCGGAGAGCTCGTTCGGATAGCGGTCTATGTACTCCTCTATCCTCATCATCCGCAGAGCGTCCTGTATGCGCTTGTTGATCTCTTCCTTGGAGAGCTTCTTGATCTTAAGGCCGAACGCTATGTTCTCGCGGACCGTCATGTGCGGCCAGAGGGCGTAGGACTGGAACACCAGGTTAAGGCCTCTCTTGCTGGGCGGAGCGAAGTAAGCGTCCGCGGCGTTGATTATCTCCTCGCCGTCTATGGTCATGATGCCGTTCTGGGGCTTTTCCAGACCGGAAATGACCCTCAGCGTAGTAGTCTTTCCGCAGCCGGAAGGACCGAGCAGCGTCATGAAATCTCCGTCCTCTATCACCAGGTTTATGTCCTTGAGGACGTGATTGTCGCCGTAGTATTTATCTATGTGTTTGAGTTCTATTCTGCTCATCTTGCACCTTCCTTATGATTACCAGGACTTGCCGATATCGGCTCCGAAGCGGTTAGCCACTATGTAGCAAACGAGTATGAACAGCAGCACGCATACCGAGATGGCATCCGCCATCTGGTTCATTCCGTCCTGTGAGTAAGTGAACGCCAGGTACGACATCGTAGTGGTGCGCTTATCCATCATTATTATTATCAGATCCAGTTCCTTGGCTATGCTTATGAACGTCAGCATGAATCCGGAAATGAATCCGTTCTTGGCAAGCGGAAGGACTATTCTGGAGAGCTTCCTCCCGAATCCCGCGCCGTTTATCTCCGCGGCCTCCTCCAGTTCCACTGCTATCTGCATCATGTTGGCGGTTCCGGACCTGCTGGCGAACGGGAAGTGCTTCACGACGCTGGTAAGGACTATCAGCGTGAATGTTCCGTACAACGTCGGGATGAGACCGCCAAGCCTCGGCTGGCTGAACATGGCGACGTACATGGACGAGAACGCTATGCCGCTCATCAAATAAGGTATGAATACCAGCTGCTCGGTAAGTCCGCCGAACCACTTGCCGCGGCCTCTCGTGGTTATGTATCCGAGGAACTGTCCGCAAAGAGCAGTGATTATCGAAGCTATTACAGTAAGTCTTATCGTGTTCCAGACGGCCTTTCCGAATTCAGGATTGTGGAATATTCCCACATAGCTCGTATAGTAAGGAGCCAGCTCCGAATCCGCACCTATCCAGTTGTACAGCGTAAGGTTGGACGCCGCGTAGCCTGCACCGGTGTTGATCTGGAACGTTTCCATTACCAGTACGAACATGGGCATTACCATTGCGAAGACAAGGAACAGGCTTACGAATATGAGAAGCGGCACCCTCGCCTTTCCGAGACGCATCGGGTTGGTACGTCCGCCCTTGCCTCCTATCGTAGCGTAGCTCTTGCGGACACCGACGATGCGCTGGTTCGCGAAGATGATCAGGGCAGCCAGAGCGATCAGGATGATGCTCATGGCAAATCCAACGTTCTGCGGGCTGCCGTTGATGAAGTTCTTCATCTTTGTGGCAAGTGTAAAGTAGCCTATGCGGTTGCCCAGGTTGGCGGCTACGCCGTAGGTGCCTATCGACTTGCTGAGTGTCATTACTATAGCGGATAGAACGCTCGGAAGTACGAGCGGTATCGTTATCGACTTAAGTATCTGAGGTTTTGTGGCACCGCAGATCTCGCCCATCTCCTCCAGCTCGGAGTTTATGGAGCGCAGAGCCGACTGCACATGGATGTACGAGAAAGCGTAGTAGTGCAGCGACATGCAGAGGACTATGGCCACGGGGCCGTAAGCCAGCCAGTCCGGAATGTGCAGACCCAGGCCCTCCAGAAAGCCCGAGGAACCTGACGTGCTGTTCCGGAATACCGCCAGCCACGACAGCGACTTGCACCAGGATGGGATCATGTAAGGGATGACCACCAGCATTCCCAGAAGCTTCTTGCAGGGAATGTCAGATCTTGCGACCAGCCAGCCCAGAACGCTTCCCAGCGGAACACTGACAAGCACGGTGAAGAACGCTATGATGACGGAATGCTTAAGCGGGATCCACAGCGTGGCGCTGGACATCGTGCCTGTAAGCAGGTACTTCCAATAGTAGAGAGTAAAGTCACCGACCTTGGCGCCGGGGATGCGGCGCAGCTCGCCTTTCGCCACGGTGAACGTGGAAGCGATCATCTGAAGAAGAGGGATCACTATCAGGCAGAACAGGATGATGAGACTGATCGCTACAACGATATTGAACGGGTTCTTTATAACGCTGAGGATCTGGTTCTTAAGCCTGGTCTTTGTGAGGGGATGACGCGGTTTGCTGGATTTCACGTCTTGTCTCCTTTCTAACGAAAACGTATCCGTTCATTTAACTCGTTTTAATTATAACATACTGGCGTAACGCGTCAACAAAAACGCCAAAAAGAACATGCGTTTTATGGAATAATCTACTAAATACGACATTTTGTACCGTCAAAATGTAAGGTTTTGGCGTTTTCAGGCAGCAAAGCACGCTTTATGTCTGCGCATAGTTTTGCGCTAATAAAGCGTAATTTACGCAAATTTACGCAAATTTTTGGCTTGATGATGGTTATTACGGAACTTTCCGACACAAAAAGGACGTCCTCGACGGGCGTCCTTCGTATGGTTCGTATTCTCTTTTCAGATTCTCAGCCGCTGTTTATTTGTACAGTTCCGGCTTTTCCATGGTCTCGACCTTAAAGAACTGCGACGTTCCTCTGGAGGCATTGAGAGCGTCTCCCGCTACGCAGGCAACGTAGCCGTCCCAGGACGAAGGTCCTGTAAGCTTTCCGGCATGTATGGATTCCACCCACTTTATCATCTCTATGTCGTAGGCCTCTATGAAGCGTTCCTTCCAGTCCGTCATTATTGGCATGCATTCTGCGGGAGCAACGCTGTCCCAGCCGGCCGGCCTGTTCCTGCGCACCACGGCGTAGGGATCCGGAAGCTTAACGGTGCCGTTCTCACATACGACCTCGCACTGGATGTCGTAGCCGTAACCGTCGGCCACCTGTACTTCCACATCTATGAAGCAGCCCTTCTTCGTGCGGAGAAGCACCACCTGCGGGTTGTCGTAACCCTTATTGGAGTTCGCGCTCTGACGGACGCGGACGCACTGGGCGTCTTCGTACTCGTCGCCCAGCAGCCAGCGGCAGATGTCCAGCTCGTGTATGGCCACATTGGTTATGCCGTTCTCGGTCTTAAAGCCGGGGCCCTGGGACACGTTCCTGTGGCAGGCCTTGATCAGAAGCGGCGCGCCTATCTCGCCGGAGTCGATTATGCGCTTCATCTCCGCGTAGCCGCGGTCGTAGCGGCGCATGAATCCTACCTGCACCATGCGCTTTCCTATCTCCAGCTCCCTGTTGATTATGTCCTCGCAGTCTTTGGCGTTCTGGGAGAGCGGCTTTTCGCAGAAGCACCATTTCTCGTACTTCAGTGTCTCCATTACGTAATCGTGGTGAGTCGGATCGATCGATGTGATTAGAACGGCTTCCACTTCGGGATCCGCTATCATGCCCTTGCAGTCGTTTCCGAACGAACGGATGCCGTACTTCGCGGCCAGATCGTCAGCGGCGGCCGGCACGTAGTCGCTTACAGCGACGACTGTAGCTCCGGGGACCGTATCGATTATGCGGCGGCAGTGATCCTTGCCTATGGCTCCGCATCCAACTATTCCTATCTTAAGAACCTTATCCAATTTATTGCCTCCTTGTGGTGTGTTGGTCTTTATCTTTTAGCGCGATCAGAACTTGAGCGCATCCTTGACGTGATCCAGATGATCCTTGTAGGCGGCGGTGTTCCTTGGGTTCTCGCTCACCTCGGTGTCGCCTACCCTCCACCATGAGCCGTAGCCCTCGGTCATGGACTTAGGCAGAACACGTATGTCGAAGAGCACCGGTACGCCTTCTATGTTCTTGGCTTCCGCTATCGCCGCGCGAAGCTCGTCCAGCGTACGGATGGTGTATCCCTTGCAGCCGTAGCCCTCCGCTATCTTTGCGAAGTCCACAGGCATGAACTTTCCGGAGTGCGCTCCGTCTTCTCCGCGGAACCTCAGCTCCGTGCAGAGCGTATCGTTGCCGTGACCCACCTGCAGGTTGTTGATGCAGCCGAAGCTTGCGTTGTTGAACAGACAGATGTTTATCTTCTTATGCTCCTGAAGCGCGGTAAGCATCTCAGAATGCAGCATTATGAAGCTTCCGTCGCCTGCCATGGCATATACGTCGTGATCCGGGACAGCGTACTTTACGCCCAGAGCTCCGGACACTTCGTAACCCATGCAGGAATAACCGTACTCCATGTGATATGTATCGACGGCCTTGGGCCTCCACATGCGCTGCATGTCTCCGGGCAGCGATCCGGAAGCGCCTATTACGACGTCCTCGGGGTCTATGCACTCGTTTATGACGCCAAGGACAGCAGTCTGGGTAAGATCCGCTCCCATGTCCTCCGCAAACTTGAACGCGGACTTCGCGTTGGCATCGTTTACTTCCGGCACATAGTCCGGTCCGAAGGTTATGCCGTCCAGCCTTGCAAGCTCCTTCTTCCAGCGGCCCCTTGCGGCTTCTATCTCTCCCTTATACGGCGCCTTGTAGCCGTCCAGAGCCTTAAGCAGTGCCGGAAGAGCCCTCTTGGCGTCCGCAACTACAGGCACAGCGGCATCCATCTTGACCGCCTGAAACTCGGAAACATTTATGTTTACGAATTTAGCGCAGTCCTTAAACAGCCACTTGGAAGAAGTTGTGAAGTCCGTATATCTTGTTCCGACGCCTATGATCACATCGGCTTCCTTTGCTATCTCGTTGGCGGCCGAGCATCCGGTAACACCTATGCCGCCGAGGTTAAGGCAATGGTCCCATACGACGGCGCTCTTGCCCGCCTGGGTCTCGCCGAAGGGGATGCCTGTCTTTTCCGCAAACTCTCTGAACTCTTCGTGAGCCTCGCTGTAGCGCACTCCCCCGCCGCATATCATTACAGGCTTCTTCGCAGCCTTGATAACTTCCGCAGCCTCGGCGACCGCCTCCGGTTCCGGCAGCCTTCTGGCAAGCCTGTGCACTCTCTTTCTGAAGAAGTTCTCCGGGTAGTCGTAAGCTTCGCCTTCCACGTCCTGCGGCATGGCTATGCATACGGCCCCCGTGTTCGCCGGGTCTGTCAGGACTCTCATGGCGCTTATCATGGCGCTCATCAGCTGCTCGGGCCTTACTATACGGTCCCAGTAGCGGCATACCGGACGGAACGCGTCGTTGGTAGAGAGCGAAAGATCGTGGATCTGCTCAACCTGCTGCAGCACCGGGTCCGGCTGACGGCACGCATACACGTCGCCGGGCAGTATAAGCACCGGTATGTTGTTGGCTGTAGCGGTGGCTGCCGCCGTGACCATGTTTGCGGCGCCGGGCCCTACGGAACTGGTGACCGCGATTATCTTCTTGCGCTTCATCTGCCTTGCAAAGGCGACAGCGGTATGAGCCATGCCCTGCTCGTTCTTGCCCTGCCAGACCTTAAGTCCGTGCGCCTCCTGCGCAAGAGCCTGTCCCAGACCTACCACGTTGCCGTGTCCGGGAAGCATTATCACACCTTCAACGAAGCGGTGCTCCTTTCCGTCGTAGGCTATGTACTGATTCTCCAGAAATCTTACCAGGGCCTGAGCCATGGTCAGTCTTACGGTCTTCATGCATTACCTCCTTAGCCTTTGAATATGTGATCGTTGGCATCATTCTTCCAGAGCCATTCGTGATCCGGATCGTCTATCCTGGTCTTGAGCCAGGGATCTCCGTCCAGATGGCGTATGCCCCAGGAATAGCACATGGCATAACCCGGAGCAGTCACCTGCGAATGGAAGCCCTCCCTTATTATGCTCATGCCGTTATGTTCTGTTTTATATATCTCTCCGTTGGCAAAACCTGCGCCGAATCCCTTGGGATAGTCGAATCTGTAGAAATAGACTTCCGGCTGCGGATGATAATGGGGAGGATAGCTGGACCATTTTCCGGGATAGCTGAGGACCTCTCCGAGCACCATGTTGGAAAACGGGGCGTTGTCGTAGTCAAAGAAGGTCTTTATCTCCCTCTTCATGCAGCCCATCAACTCGCCGTTTGCTCCGGCATGCTGGGTCTGGACCTTATCGGGAGTAAACATTACAGCCTTATAATCCCTGTCGTTTACCGTTTTCTGGATGTAGAGCTCGCTGTGTGCGTGAGCGACTATCTCGACATGCATCCTTCGCGGCGCCAGCAGGCAGTATGCCTCGTAACGGAAGCAGTCCGGCCTTTCGGCTTCGCATACGCGTCCATCCCAGCAATATGTTACATTGCCCTCGAACAACAGTACCGCGCACTCCTTTTCGGGCTCTTCTATTACGAAACGGTCGCCTTCTTCCATTACAAGAAGACCTACGTCCATCTGCGTGCCTTGATCGCCCGCCGAGGCGTCTATGTAGACGTTATAGCCTCGCTTAAGCTCGGCGTTCCTGTTCATGTAAGTCATTTGGGACCTCCTGTTTCCGATGCGTCAGAGCCCTGTGTGCTCCGCTATGTACTTTCTGGCCTTAATGGCGTATTCCAGAGGATCCGCCTTGGCGGGATCCTGTTCGGCCTCGACAAGAAGCCATCCGGAATACCCGGCTTTGGACAGCACTTCGAATACCGGATCGAAATCCACGCCGCCGTCGCCGGGGACGGTAAATGCGCCGTTCCTTACCGCTGTTAGGAAGCTCCAGTTGTTCTTCCTTGCCTGCTCTACCACAGGGAGCCTCATGTCCTTAAGATGCACGTGGCCTACCCTGTCTACATATTTCTTAAGCATTGCAAGGGGATCCTCACCGGCAAAGGTAAAGTGCCCTGTGTCGTAGCAGAGGAACACTGCCTCTGGATCGGTGTTTGCCATCATCCTGTCGGTCTCTTCCGCAGTCTGTACAACGGTGCCCATGTGATGGTGAAAGCAAAGCTTGAATCCATGCGCAAGAGCCACCCTTCCCAGCTTGCTCAGACCGTCGCAGAACCTGTCCCATTCCGCGTCGTCCATTATATGTTTATGTCCTCCGGAAAGGATAGGAACATCCGTCTTTCCCTGTATGGAATAACTCTGCTCACTTACGTTTATGCGGTCCGCGCCTACGGCCGCAAGGAACTCCAGTTCCTTTACGAACTCTTTTTCAACCTCTTCGTAAGGCTTTGTAAGCAGGAATGAAGAAAACCACCTGCTGGCTATCCTCATGCCGCGAAGGTCAAGCTGACGTTTAAGCTCCGCGGGATCCGACGGGTACTTGTTGCCTATCTCGCAGCCGGTAAATCCGGCCAGAGCCATCTCGCTGACCGTCTGCTTGAACGTATTCTCCGCACCGAGCTCCGGCATGTCATCGTTGCACCAGCCTATCGGCGCTATGCCCAGGCGG
The DNA here is from genome assembly GCA_017619905.1 of Bacillota bacterium. Classification (GTDB taxonomy): domain Bacteria; phylum Bacillota; class Clostridia; order Peptostreptococcales; family Anaerovoracaceae; genus RUG13409. Next base: position 5,508 of record JAFZRK010000179.1, on the reverse strand, counting down.
ACCTTTTTCGTATCGAACAGTTTCTTCTTATCTGACATTTGGACTCACTCCTTGATCCATCTTTTCATGGTAAGACACCTTACTTTTAATGCGATTGTAGCATCCGCTTTTTGTCATGTCAAACAATTGTCGGTGTGTTTTTATTAAGTTTACGCCTTTTTACCAAAATAACTTAATAAATTTACCACTTTAATTGACAATACTGTTAACTTGCTTTATAGTTTAGAAAACGGCATAAAAGAAAGGAGTGTTCCATGCGAGACAACCGAAGAAAAGAGATGGCATCCTTCATCGCAAGGCGCCAGTCGGTGACCATGTCGGAACTTTGCAGCGAGTTCCATGTTTCCATAAACACGATACGCGCGGACGTAGCGGCACTGGCAAGATCCGGGATCGTGGAAAAGATCTACGGCGGCGTCCGTTCGGCAATGAAACAGGACGTACCGGTCTTCACGCAGAGGACCAGGTTAAGGCCGGAAGCAAAGCTGGACATCTCCAGAGCGGCCGTCGGAATGATAAATAACGGCGATACCCTGTTCATAGACGCGGGCACTACCACCATGCACATGATGGCGCTGCTCGATCCGGAGATAAAGGTAACCGTCATAACGGCTAACCTTCAGATAATCAACCAGGCATATTCGAAGCCCAATGCGGAGATAATAGTGCTGCCCGGGATACTCAACCGCCGCACCAACTCGCTTGCGGATGTAAGCACCCTGGAATTCCTCAGCAGGTATCATTTTTCCAAGGCTTTCATGGCTGCCACGGGCATATCAACGGACGGGAAGCTTAATGTTAAGACCTACCTGGAGTACGAGATCAAGCAGCTGGCCATGAAGCAGAGCGAAACGCACATACTGATGTGCGACGCGTCGAAGTACGGTTCCAATGGTCTTATGAGCTACGCAAATCTAACGGATGTTGACGCGCTCATAACTGACGACACCTGTCCGGAAGACCTGAGGACGCTGTGCGCCCAGGCCGGCACGGAACTGATAATAGCAAGGTAGGCAGACGACATGTTCAAGATAGAGACACATCTTCACACCAAACATGTAAGCAGATGCGGCCACATGGAAGCCGCGGAGATAATCGCCGCGTACAAGCAGGCGGGATACAGCGCCGTAATAGCCACAGACCATTACAACAGAACTACCTTCGACTATCTCGGCATAGATCCGGCAGCTTCATGCGACAGGATACACCCTTTCCTGGACGGATACAGACGTCTTAAGGAAGAAGGCGAAAAACAGGGGATCAAAGTATTTAAAGGAGCGGAGCTCCGCTTCGACGAGAGCGAGAACGATTACCTCTTCTACGGATGGAAGAACGACATACTTTCCGATCCCGAAGATGTGTTCCGTATGGGAATAGCCAATTTCGCTCCGATCGCCAAGGCTGAAGGATGCCTGATCATACAGGCCCATCCCTATAGGCACGGATGCACCCCTGCCATAGCATGCTATCTGGATGGCGTGGAAGTGATAAACACCAGCCCCCGCCACGAGAGCTACAACGAAAGAGCGGCGGAATACGCCGAACAGTTCGGGCTCATAGCAACTTCCGGTTCCGACTGCCACCGTCCGGAGGATGTAGCGCGCGGAGGCATTATAACGTCCAAGGTACCCAGCGACTCCATGGAGATGATGCGCCTTATCAGATCCAGAGATTTCGAGCTTATCGGCAAGTAAGACCTACCAAAAACAGAACGTTTTTTGCACCTGCGCACACATACAGGCTCTTTTTTATCGTTTTATCGGCGCCGGATCATTGACTGAGCCGCTAAACTTGCTTAAACTAATGTTAAGTTGATAAAAAAATACCATTAACTCAACAATTTATAAAGGAGAAATACCAATGACATATGCAGACTTATTCGGTTCCGACCGTCCTCTGGATCTTATAGCCGTAGGAAGAGTAGCCCTGGACTTCAATCCGATAGAAATAAACTGCACGCTCGCGGAGAGCGCTACTTTCAAGAAGTACATAGGCGGTTCACCCGCGAACATTGCCGTAGGGCTCTCCAGGCTGGGAAAGAAAGTCGGTTTCATAGGCAGAGTGGCACAGGACAGCTTCGGCGACTACGCGATAGATTACTTTACGAACGAAGGCATAGATACCAGCCACATCTTCCGCGCCGGGCACGGCGAAAAGATGGGCCTTACCTTTACGGAAATAAAAAGCCCCACGGAGAGCAGCATCCTGATGTACCGCGAAGGGGCCGCGGATCTTTCCCTCTCCCCGGAAGACGTAGACGAAGATTACATCTGCAGCGCAAAGGCCATACTGATCTCCGGAACAGCGCTGTGCAAGAGCCCCTCCAGGGAAGCTGCGCTCAAGGCAGTAAAGCTTGCTAAAAAGAACGGAATTCCTGTCATCTTCGACATAGACTACCGCGAATACATCTGGAAATCTCTGGACGAGATCTCCGTTTATTATCAGACCGTTGCCGAGCAGAGCGATCTTGTGATAGGATCTCGCGACGAATTCGATCTTACCGGACGCCTTGCGGGCCTTGCGGAAAAGGATGACGAAGCCGTAGCCAGATACTGGCACGAAAAAGGCAATAAGCTGGTAATAATAAAGCACGGCAAGGAAGGCTCAGTCGCCTACAACCACGACGGGACCCGCTACCTTGTAAAGCCTTTCCCGGTAAAGCTTCTTAAGTCTTTCGGCGGCGGAGACGGCTACGCTTCCGCGTTCTTCTACGGACTTATGGAAGGATGGCCTCTGGAGAAGGCTCTGGAATTCGGCAGCGCGGAGGCAGCAATGCTTGTGGCGGCGCACTCCTGCTCCGCTGCGATGCCCGGCGTTCAGGCAGTCAAGGATTTCATCGCCGCTGAAAAAGCCGAATACGGCGAAATGGTCATCAAACTCTAAAAACATTTTCCGAAAAAACACAAAACCGGTGCGCTCAACCCTGCGTACCGGTTTTTAGTTTCGGAACATCATGATCTTTCTGCGTAAGAACACATGCCCCCGGGCGATCGGCATCCCGCATGGGACGCCACTCGTACGGATGTTCCGACAGGAACGCTATGAAGTTTTCCTTAGGGGTCATGGACATGTCTGCAGTCATTATACCAAAAACCGTGCAAAAAGACCGTGGGGTTTTGAGTTTGGGCGTGTATTATAGGGCGAAAGCAGTTAAAATGGATGTGGCGGCGGGCCCGGGAGCCGCGCCGGAAAGATAAAGGAAAAACAATGAGCAGCTTCGCCAAATGGCTTAAAAAGAATCTTTTCTACGTGATACTCTTCCTGATCGTGGTGATCGCCCTGGAGGGCTACAACATCTGGTTCCACCAGGACATGGACCTGATACCGGAAGGCGCGGAGAACGTACGCATATCGACCACGGGTTACAGCTTCGACGGCGGTCCGGTCATGGACGTGCACATCATTTATGAGAAATACGCTGAGGGATCGACTGCGACCGAGACGCACGCAATAATGCTTACTGACGAGGGCTGCAGGATGCTCATTGAGGCGCTGCAGGGACAGAAAGTGCGCGCGACATCGAATCCCTCCGGCGGCCATATCCGGGTCAAGGGCAGCTTCCGTTTCAGCGTCAACTTCGACCTGGACGGCATCAATTACAACAAGTTTCTCTACTGCTGGAACAAGATCCAGGTCATAACCAACTGGGTGGCGAACGAGGAAGGCGCAAAGCCCAAGTTCGACCCGTCCAGCAAGTTCACCACCATCATCTCAGGTCAGGAAGAGACAGACGCATTGTATTATACAGTTATTGACATAATACAGAATTCTGCCGCTTCAGATATTATCGTAAGTCCGAGCACTCCCGAGCAATGACAGAACAGGAACTGGTACAACTTATACGGGCTAGGGACGAGGCCGGCGCTCAGGAACTGCTGCAGCGCTTCGGGGCTCTTATCCGCTACGTCGCATCCCCTATCCTGGAGGATCCCTCGGACATCGAGGACTGCATCCAGGAGGTGGCGGCGCGCGTCTGGGAGCGCATAGACAGCTTCGATGAGTCCAGAGGAAGCTTCAAAAGCTGGCTCACCACCGTCACCCGCAATCTGGCGCTCAACATGCAGCGCGGCCGGAAGGACAGCGGATCCTACGAGGAACTGGACGACCAGACTGCCTCGCATGCACCGGGACCGGAGGAAACGACCGTCAGGAACGCGCAGATCCTGGCCCTCAGAAAAGCCGTGGACAGCTTACCCAAGGACGAGCGGCTGCTCATCTACCGCCGCTTCTTCTACGACCAGTCCATAGCCCAGATAGCCGCCGAGACAGGAATGTCGCAGCGCGCCGCGGAAGGCCGCATATATAGAATAAAGGCCAAGCTTGCCGAAATGCTCAAGGAGCAGAGAAATGACTGACACAGCAATAAAAAGCAAAGATCCGCTGAGCGATCTGCTTACAACTGAATACTCGCTGGACGGTCTGCTGGGCAGCGCTCTGGCAAACGATGTTCCGGAAGACGTCATAAAGGGCGTCACCCCCTGGAAGAGAGCAATGCGTCTGGTGTTCGCGGGGCTTATACTGAGTTTTATCGGCCAGGAGTTCTTCCCCATTGACCTGCCGGTCAGTCTGGGCGGCTTCCTCTGCATGTTCCTCGGATTCAGGCGCTTCCGCAAAGAGAACAAGGCGTTCGCGGCCTGCATGTGGCTTGCGCTCGCGGGGCTCGTCCTGAGCTTGGTGCGCGTTTTCGTCACTGCATTCTCCGTGCGTTTCGAGATGGCCCGCGGGAACGTGAACACTGCCGTGGAGATCGCCTCCTGGGCGTTGATGCTCCTGATATCGATATGCTTCGGATCGGCGCTGTGCAAAGTGGAATACAAAGCGCAGAAATACATAGGCGCAGTTTACGCGATAAGGGTCCCGGTGTGGTACGTAGTCGCCAAGGCGCTGGTGGTCCTGACCGGAGCAGCGCAGAAAGGCGCGATCGATATCCAGCACATATTCATCCTGCTCGTGTTCATGACGGCCGCGCTGGCCCTGTTCATACACGCGCTGATCAAGCTGATGAAAGAGCTGCAGGACCCGGGATACGCCATCGAAACGGCTGTATCAAAGGTTCCCGACAAAGCAGTTGTTATCGGAATCGTGGTCCTTATTGCGGCATTGTATGCGGGCGGTCTGTTTGCAAGACAATACAAGACCGACTGGCAGGCCTGGGCGCCGAACACGCAGCGCGCAGCGGAAACTGAGAGCGCCGGGAAAGCGCTTGCATCGCAAGGCATCCAAGGCGATGTTCTGGAAATGATGACCGACGCGGAGATCTCCGAGATCACCGGCGGCACCGTGTACGCAATGGACGAATACGACCGCACAGAAAACGGCCCGGAGCCCTCCCCTTGCGTAAAGGCATGGAAGATAAAGACGGCCGGCGGCTGGTACCGTCTGCTGTACTTCGAGTGGCCGGAAGGCACGATGTTCGGCGGCACGGAAGGCGTAGCTATAAATGCTCCGGTTGGCTCCAAGGCAGTCGTGGACGGGGTGGAAAAGTACCTCTACGGCAACTATCTGTCC
>JAFZRK010000178.1 GCA_017619905.1 Bacillota bacterium | reverse complement strand
TGCCGGAGATCGCCTCAAGGCATCATCTGAACAACATTCCGTTCGTGTTCGACAGGGCTCTGACCAAGGCCGGCGTGCAGCTTTCCGAGGTGGACGAGATAGGCGTTACGGCCGGCCCGGGGCTTGCGGGAGCGCTGCTGATGGGCACTGCGTTCGCGAAGGCCGTATCGGCTGCGTCCGGCGTGCCTCTCGTCGGCGTGCACCACATTCAGGCGCACATTCTGGCCAACGTCATAGAACACCCGTTCCTTGAACCGCCGTTCCTGTCGCTGGTGGTCAGCGGCGGTCACACGCATCTCATAGAGGTGCTTGGATGGAACGAGTTCCGGGTGCTGGGCGCCACCAGGGACGACGCCGTGGGCGAGGCCTACGACAAGGTGGCCAGGGTGATAGGTCTCGGCTATCCGGGCGGTCCAAAGGTGGACGCTCTGGCAAAGCAGGGAGACCCTCACGCCATAGAGTTCAAGCGCGTGTATCTTGAGAAGGATTCGCTGGATTTCTCGTTCAGCGGCACCAAGACCGCGGTCATAAACTACATGCATTCGGCCGAGCAGCGCGGCGAGACGGTGAAGCCCGCGGATGTCGCTGCGTCCTTCCAGCAGGCGGTGATAGAGGTGCTTGTCAACAAGGCCGTCAGGGCTGCGGAACTTACGGGCTACAACGAACTGGCTCTCGCCGGAGGCGTGGCCTGCAACTCGGAGCTTAGGCGCCAGCTGGGCGAAGCGCTAGCGCTGCACGGCATAGGCCTGTACCTGCCGTCGCCCATACTCTGCACGGACAACGGCGCCATGGTGGCAGCCGCGGCCTACCGCAAAGCGCGGGAAGGGCACTACGCGAGCGGACGTCTGGACGTATACCCGAACCTGAACATAGAGACTCAGCTTGACCTGCTGGATAAGTAGCCGGCTGCCGGATCACATCCATACAGACCCGGGAAAGCCGGATCACAGTAAAAACCGGACAGAATAATAAAAGACCGCGGGACTGACCGCGGTCTTTTGATCGTCTCCTTGCGGAAACTATCAGATGTTCTCTTCTATGTAACTTACAATGTTGGAGACAAGCTTGAACTCTTCGGCCCTGTCGTCGGGTATCTCCAGATCGTACTCGCTCTCTATGGCCATTATGATCTCCACGGCGTCCAGGGAGTCTGCCTCCAGGTCCTTCATGAGATCTGTGTCCATAGTTATGCTTTCGGGATCCGCGTCGAGCTGATCGGCTATGATCTCGCGTATCTTTTCGAATACCATTATTTTCCTCCTTTGAGAATTCTGTTTATCGCAATGCCTGTTCCGAGCAGAGTCAGGAAGGAAGGCATTGAACACACCGATGTATCGCTTACAAGAGCGGCTGCAAGGAACCCGACGGTTCCGAGGAATATCCCCGCGCCGACATAGGCCAGCGGGTGGCTCAGCTTGCGCCGCCAGTATATTATAACGCATTGAGCGATATAAACAAGATAAATTACCGCAAGTGCCGCAGCGGACAGCCAGCCGGTACCGGACACAGTGTTGATGAGGCTGCTGTGCGGGCCTTCCGCGGAGGGCAGTTCCTCCAGCCCCGCGTTGTAAGCGGCTGCGTAGTCCATGTGCGGGTAGTACAGGCAGAAACTTTCGGGTCCGAGCCCAGTCAGCAGCGTGCCTTTCAGCATGGGCAGTGCGCTGCTCCATATTGCCGCGGTACCGTCCGCGAAGCCCGTATCCTTTATCAGCCCGGAACGCTCTGGTTCGCAAAGCTTTACGGTGCGGCCCGTTTCGCTCACATAGCGGATCTCCCCGTCTTCCGAGACGAAGTCCCAGTCTTTCTGCGGCATGCTCACCCTCAGAGCAAGCGCGCCGTTACGTTTTATTATACACAATTTAAAGACCGAATGGTAGGGCTCCTCGTTAATTAAATACACGCCGGAGTCGCCGCTTTCGGAGAGCGTAAGGGCCTGTCCCAGACCGTTCATCGGGGTGACCCTGGTGACGGAGCCGTTCTCCGCCTCGACCTTGACGTTCAGCACCATGTTCGAACCCTTGAGGACGAACGTGACGCTGTCCTCGCCGGTGGTGACGCTGTTGAGCCCGGGTCGTCCGGTCTCTTCCGCCTGCTCCTGGTCCGCGGCGGGGAAGATGGACGGGAACAGATCCTGCATCCCCGGCATCCACGTTTTGTATGTGACGGTCAAAACCAGCGCCAGCGAAACTATCATCAGCAGGAGCGGCTTGGTCCAGTATTTGAGGTTCCTGTGGAACACTATTATTCCGGCGATGAGCGCAATTGCGAGGCCGAACGCAACGATCGCGAGTTTGCCTCCCGCGGCGTTCACGAAGCACAGCCAGATAAGGATCAGAAGCAGCGGCGCCTTAAACCATCTGGTCCACTTGCCTCGGAAGTCCGCGCTGGTGTAGAGCATTGCCGCGACCGGTATTCCGAGGCACAGGAAGGCGGCCGACACGGACGGGTCGCTGAAGGTCTGGTGGACCGTTCCCGCTATCAGACCGGGCATGGCTTCCGTTATTCCTTCTGCCGCGCCGGTTATCTTTGCCGCAGCGCCGGTCGCAAGCGGGTCGTACCCTGCGAACTGCAGGGCGCCTATGATGCAGAATACCGCCAGCGATATGCAGAACGCTCCCGCCTCCGTGCGCGCGCTGCGGACGGTGTCGACGGTCAGCGCCGTGTAGCAGAGGATGATCATGTACGCGACAAGCGTAAGAGCGCCTTCCATGCGGCCGGGCCAGCCGAAGAGCGTAAACTCCTTAAAACCGTTGGCCGCATAGGACACGACCGACATAACTGCAAACACAGCCGCAGGGACGTACACATAGGACATTTTGAACCGCGCCTTTTTGCGCAGTATATCTATTGCAAGCACGATGATGCAGAGCGCGGCGATGCCCAGCACCGCTGTCATCTTGTACCAGCTGTAGTAATCGTAGATGGGGCTGTCGTCCGTGAGCGCGGTCCAGAAGTACCCGCCGAGCGGCAGCGTGTAGATCTTGAGCTGCACGATCAGCGGCACGACGGCCGCGGACAGGATGACAGGTATCATCCGGTACCAGCCGGGCTTCGGGCCTTCCGACAGGATGAAGTCCGGTTCTTCTGCGGTCGGTTCCTCAGTTTCCGGT
>JAFZRK010000177.1 GCA_017619905.1 Bacillota bacterium | reverse complement strand
TCCATCAGCTGCTGACCGATACGCCTTTCATCGACGGTACCCGCGTCTACATGGACTACGGCACGGCAGAGGATGCTCCCGAAAACGATGACATCGAGGACATAGCGGACATGTTCAAGGCCGCAGAGGAGCTCACAAGAGGCGGCGTCAGCGTCGCGGCGCGCGCAGTGCCCGGGGGCGTCCACAACGAGGCGTCCTGGGAGAAGCGCATCCCGGTATTCATGGATTATCTGCTCGGAAAAGGCGAATGATGGATAAAAAACTACTGAAAGAAGCGATAATAAAGTTCGTTTCCGGCGTCATCCTGCTTGGTGTGCTGCTGTTTCTTCCCGCGTGGGACATAAAGTGGAAGAACGGCTGGCTGCTCATGGCAATACTGTTTATTCCCATGTTCATTGCGGGTATAATAATGCTAAAAAAGGCGCAGGATCTTCTCAGGAGCCGTCTTAAGGCAAAAGAGACACAGAAAGAGCAGAAGGACGTCATAAGCTTCAGCGGCATGATGTTTCTTGCGGCGTTCGTGTTCGCGGGGCTCAACCATCATTTCGGATGGACACACATTCCGGGCTGGCTCGTGTGGGCCGGGGCGATCATCTTTCTGCTTGCGTACTGCATGTTCGGCGAAGTGCTCCGCGAGAACCGCTATCTTTCAAGGACTGTAGAGGTGCAGGAGGACCAGGAGGTCGTCAGCACGGGTCTGTACGGCGTGGTCAGGCACCCAATGTACACCGCCACGGTGTTTCTGTTCCTGGCGATGCCGCTGGTGCTTGGATCCTGGCCGTCGTTCATAATAATGCTGGCGTACATACCCATAATCGCAAAGCGCATCAGGAACGAGGAGCAGGTTCTGGAGAAGGAGCTTAAGGGATATAAAGAGTATAAGGAAAAAGTGAAATACCGGCTGATCCCGTTCATCTGGTAGGCCGGCGGAGGCAGAATGAGCTATCTGAAGGATTATTATAAAGTCTATTACAACGATACCGAAGTCGGCTATTACTATGTAATGAGCGACGGATCCAGTTCTTACAGCACCGCCTGGGGAAGCCCCTGGGATCTGGAGAAGGAGCTTAAGGAATACAAGCTCGATAAGGAATTTGAACGCAAGACGCCGTTCAAGGCGTTCTCCGTCATCATAAATGAGGAGAACCGCGTGCCCGGAAGGCGGCAGAGGATATACAAAGCCGGTCCCGTAACGTTCGAACGCAGGCCGCAGGAGAGCGGCGAACAGTTCGTCGTCTACAGGCGTTCTGCGGAGAAAGGCGATCCGGACTATTCGGAACTTCCGCACGACGCGCAGCATTACGAGGGGCCCAATACGCCCAAGGACATGCGCGAATGGGCTTCGTGGTACGCCTTCAACAAGATGGACGACGGCACCTACGAGGCGGAGCTGGACGAGGCCTGGTGGTGGGGTGGAGGCCACAACGACGGCGGTACCATACACACTCCCGTACCGGAGGAATGGCAGGACCTGCCCTACGACGAGTTCCTGGAGAACGTCGTGACGCTCTCCGCGGCTGCCCACTACGGATTTACCGCGAAAATGCTCAGGGAAAGGCCGGGGCTCAGAGAGTTCTTCGGGTTTGCCGGTGAGGAAAAAGAATGAAGAAAGATATTAATATACGTTTGGAAAAAGAAGAGGACTTCCGGACCGTAGAGGAACTTGTAAGGGAGTCGTTCTGGAACGTCTACCGTCCGGGGTGCAGCGAGCACTACCTTCTGCATGTCCTGAGGGACGATCCGGCTTTCGTAAAGGAACTGGACTTCGTAATGGAGAAGGACGGGCGCATAATAGGGCAGAACATGTTCATGAGGACCGTAATAGAGGAGGACGGCGGCGGGACCGCGGACGTCCTGACGATGGGTCCCATATGCATAGCCCCGGAGCTTAAGCGCAAGGGATACGGAAAGATACTGCTGGACTATTCGCTGGAAAAAGCCGCGGATATGGGCTTCGGCGCGGTCCTGTTCGAAGGAAACATTGATTTCTACGGCAAGAGCGGCTTCAGCTTTGCCAGAAGGTTCGGAATACGCTACCACGATCTTCCGGAGGGGGCGGACGACTCGTTCTTCCTTTGCAAAGAGTTGATTCCCGGATATCTGGACAAAGTTGCCGGTGTGTATCAGACGCCCCGGGGCTACTACGTGGACGAGGCGGACGTTCAGGAATTCGACAGGACCTTCCCGTACAAAAAGAAAGAGAAACTTCCCGGTCAGCTGTTCGACGCGCCGTCGGACTGAGCACCGGATCAGGATAGAGCATTCAGGTCAATGAGGTAAGAGATATGAAAAGAGCCAAGCAAGTGATAGCGCTTCTGCTTGTGCTGGCAATGTGCCTGCCGCTCGCCGCGTGCGGAAGCGGAAACAACAGCAACAGCAGCAACAGCAACACCGAACCCGAGGATACTACTCTTAAGGTTGAGGGGCTGGCAATAGAGCACGAGCCGGAGTTCGGAGGCGTCTACATAAAGATGACCATAGACGACTTCAACAAGCTTGGATTCGTGTACGGCGACAGCGTAAAGGTGGTGTTCTCCAACGACTACACGCTGGAAGACATTCCGTATTACAGCGGCTACTACGTGGATGCCGGCGATCCGCTGCTCATTGCCTATCCGGGCTACGACTACATAAAGGCGGCCATAAACTACGGCCAGGACCTTTGGGACGAAGGCGGCCTGTACGCGGGAAAGAAGATATCGCTCTACGAGGAGGCGAAACTGGACATGCACTGCACCGCCAGCGTCTATCTCAACGAGCATGGCACCTACAGGGACATCCAGGAGGCCCGCGACATCTCCTACTACGACGAGCGTGAGAAGTATCCCAGCGACGAAGTGTTCGCGAACTTCCGCAACATGAAGGTCGGAGATCTCAAGGAAGGCATCATCTACCGCTCCGCGTCCCCGTGCGACAACCAGCACAACAGGGCTCCGTACGTGGACAAGCTCATAAAAGAGGCGGGAATCAGCTGCATAATCGACCTTGCTGACAACGACGCGAAGATCGAAAAGTACATGGCTAAGGACGATTTCAACTCCCCGCATTTCAAGTCCCTCTACGAAGCAGGAAACGTCGTTCCTCTGGCCATGAGCATGAACTTTACGGCGGAAGATTTTACCGCCAAGATAGCGCAGGGCTTCACCGCAATGCTGGAAAAGGACGGTCCGTATCTCATCCACTGCACAGAGGGCAAGGACCGCACCGGTTTCGTGTGCATGCTGATAGAGATGCTCTGCGGCGCGTCGTATCAGGAGATCGTGGACGACTACATGGTCACCTACGACAACTATTACGAGATAACCGAGGCGAAAGACAAGAAAAAATACGATATAATACTTGACAAGAACCTCATCGCCATGATGTATACAGTAGCGGGAAGCAAGGACGTAGATCTTAAGACCGCGGATCTTGCGCAGTTCGCAAAGGATTATCTTATAAAGGCCGGCATGACTGCCGCCCAGGTGGACGGTCTTATAGATCGGCTCACAAAATAGCAGGCGGTCAGAATGATGACTGAAACAAGGATCTACGTAGGTCTCAACGATTCGGAGACTCTGGAACAGAAGTTCGACACGGAAAAGTACGCGAACATACTCAAGAACGTGTGCCGCAGTTATAAAGTTGCGTTCTCTTTTTCGCTGCAGCAGGGCGGATACATCCACGAGGACGGAAGGTTCTCGCAGGAGAACACGCTGGTGCTGTCGCTCATGGATGCTGATAACTCCGTGGTGAACGAGATCGCCAAGGACCTGTGCGTGTTCTTCCATCAGGAGTCTGTGATGATAACCGAGAACGCCGTTCGGGCGTACTTTGTAAACGAAAAACTGTGACGGGAGCGCTTATGGAGATCAGAGAATATTCGCAATACAACGAGGAAGAGATGCTTCGGCTCTACGGCGCCGCCGGATGGACTGCCTACACGGACGATTCTGCAGCGCTTAAGGCGGGTCTCGGAAACTCTCTGCTGACGCTGGCCGCTTATGAGGACGGAGCGCTTGCAGGCATAGTCCGCGCAGTGGGCGACGGTGTGACAGTCGTTCTTATTCAGGACGTTCTGGTGTTCCCGGAGCATCGCAGGACAGGCGTAGGGGCCGCGTTGATAAATGCGCTTTTGGAGCGTTTCCCAAACGTGCGGCAGGTAGAGCTCATGACCGACGATACGCCGGAGACCGTCGCGTTCTATGAGTCGCTCGGCTTTAAGAGGATGTCAGACATCGGCTGCGTGGGTTTCGTTAAGATCTGAGGCAGGAAATGCAGCAGGACCAGTACGAAAAACTGATAAAAGCAGCGGAAGAGAACGCGTATCTGAGCATAGGCATAAACGCGGACGGAAAGCCCGTGCGGTCCGGCCCTGTTCCGTGGGAGAAGACTGTCTCGGCGTTCAACATGAAACCGCCGAAGGTGACGCTGGCGGCGGAGGATCTTTCGAACTCGGCTGTTACGGACGCTCTGAGCAGATGCAGGATCACCGGCTGCTACATATTTGCCCCGCTTAAGGACTACGGGTTCATCTCCGGCTTTGCGGAGCTCAGGGACCTGTCCATCCTGCGCGGGGAGAACATACGGGACCTGTCCTTCGTCCGGGGGCTTAAGGAGCTCTTCATGTTCTATCTTGAAGATGCCTGCGTCCCGGACCTTGAGCCGCTGGCCGAAGCATGCGCGGGCAGCAGCTTCGGGCCCCCGAAGTGCTTCGGATTCAGAAACTGCAGGATAGCGGATGCATCCGCGCTTACAGAATCGGACATGCATTTTTCAGAATTGTTCTTCAGGACAGATAAAGGATAGACAGATGGCGACAGATCTCAAACAGCAAGCTGCGGGCGACTCCTCCGGGTTCGTGCTCCTCTCGGACTACGTGCCGGGGATAGTGCAGGAGATACGGTATTTTTCCACGTACAATTTCGTGGGCGACCGCATAGACGGCTACGAGGAACCCTGCGCCATACTGACGATAGAGGCGGCAAGGGCGCTCAAGACCGTTGATAACAAGGCCAACGTGCACGGGTACCGGCTCAAGGTGTTCGATGCCTACAGACCCGTGAGCGCGGTAAAGCATTTCATGCTCTGGGGCATAGAGGATCTGGACCAGCGGATGAAGCCGTTCTTCTATCCTGACATCGAAAAACAGGATATCTTCAAACATGGCTACGTCGCCAGCAAGTCCAGCCACAGCCGCGGAAGCGCCATAGACCTTACTCTTCTGGACATGAAGACCGGAAAAGAGCTGGACATGGGAAGCCCGTTCGACTTCTTCAGCGAAGTTTCGCACCCGGACTACAGGGGCATTACGGATGAGCAGTACAATAACAGGCAGTTCCTTGCGGACCTTATGGGAAGTGAGGATTTTGAGTCGATAGACTGCGAGTGGTGGCACTTCATGCTGAAAGACGAGCCGTATCCCGACACTTATTTCGAGTTCCCGGTATCGGTGAGCTCGCTCAGAAGATGATTGAAACAGGGGATGGTCCTCTGTTACGGAAGATAAAAAGAAAGGCAGACAGACATGCAGGAAAACAAGTACGAAGACACCAGGCGTTATAAGAAGCTGACGCTCCTTCACTCCAACGACATGCACGGCGACTTCCTCGCGGAGAACGTCGACGAAAAACTGACCGGCGGCGTATCCATGCTGTCCGGATATCTCAACAAGTGCCGCAACGAGGACCCGAACGTGGTGTACGCCATAGCGGGCGACATGTTCAGGGGCTCCGTCATAGACAGTGAGTTCCACGGCCTGTCCACCATCCAGATAGTAAACCTTCTGGCACCGGACGTCGTAACTCTCGGCAACCACGAGACCGACTACGGCGTGGCGCACCTGCTGTTCCTTGAGAAGCTGGCCACGTTCCCGATAATCAACGCTAACCTTTACATAAAGGGAAACGACACGCGGCTCTTCAACTCGCACTACATCCTTGAAATCGACGGTATGAAGATCCTGTTCATAGGCATCCTTACTGAGGAAGTCATCTCCCAGACCAAGAGCGAGAACCTTATCGGATCGTTCATAGGCATCCAGGACGCGGCCCAGGAGGTCGGAAAGATCTGCGACGCGTACAACGCGCTGGACATAGACTTTACGATACTCCTTACGCACATCGGCTTTGAGGAGGACAAGAAGCTTGCGGCGATGCTGGATCCCGCGTGGGGCGTGGACGTCATAATCGGCGGACACTCGCACACGTTCATAACCGAGCCCGCCAAGGTGAACGACATCCTTATAGTCCAGGCAGGTACAGGAACGGATCAGATAGGAAGATTCGACATCATCGTGGACACCGACAACCACTGCGTTGCCGAATACAAGTGGCAGCCGGTGCCCATCAACGCTCAGAACTGCCCCAAGGACGAGAGGATAGAGGAGCTGATCGCCGCGATAAAGGCCAAGACAGATCTTAAGTACGCCAAGGTCGTAGCGAACTTCGACTCGCAGCTTACTCACCCCGACAGGTGGATGCAGACCAACCTGGGAAGCGTGTTCGCGGACGCAATGAAGGACTCCCTGGACGTGGACCTGTTCTTCATGGGCTCCGGTTCAGTGCGCAAGACGCAGCTCGGTCCCATCGTAACGTTCCAGGACTTCAC
>JAFZRK010000176.1 GCA_017619905.1 Bacillota bacterium | reverse complement strand
GTCGGTCCGGAGGATGACGGGAACAACAAGGCCATCATGGGCATGGGCTGGGTCTACGGGACCTATGCGGATACCCTGAAGAACATGGCGGTCGGCGCGCTGACGGAAGTGCTGGCCGGATCGAATGACGCGCCGCTGACCCGCGCGCTGCTGGAAGCCGGGCTGTGCGAGGACGTTTCGCTGGAACGGTCTGACAGTACCAAGCAGATGTATGTGGACCTGATCCTGAAGAACTGCGACCCGGCAAAGAAGGATGAGATCCGCACGCTGGTCTATGATACGCTGCGGAAACAGGCGGAGGAAGGCATTGACCGGAAACGCCTCACCGGCGTGCTCAGCCGGATGGAGTTTGTGAACCGCGAAAAGGATTTCGGCCGCTTCCCCAGGGGCCTGGCTTACGGGATCGAGAGCCTGACCACCTGGCTGTACGGCGGGGATCCCGCCGACGCCCTGAGCCTGGACGGGCTGTTTGGCCCGCTGGCGGAAATGGCGGAGAACGGCGGCTTTGAGCAGCTGATCCGCGAGGTATTCCTGGACAGCCGCCATCACGGGGATGTCATCATGCTGCCTTCCGCCACGATTGCGGAAGAGAAGCGCGAAGCGGAAAAGAAGCGCCTGGCGGACATCAAGGCCGGCTGGACGGCGGAGCAGGTGCAGCAGGTAATCGATGAGTTCCATGCCCTGCGGGAGCGGCAGAACCGGGAAGACACACCGGAACAGCTGGCGATGATGCCCCGGCTGACGCTGGAAGATCTTCCTGAGAAGCGCTCCAGGGTGCCGGCCACGGTAACCGCGGTGGACGGAACGACTCTCCTGTATCAGGATATGGATGCCGCCGGCATCTCCTACCTGACGCTGTATTTCTCCCTGGCGGACATGCCTGCGGAGGAACTGAGCAAAATTTCGATCCTGGCCCACCTGGTGGGCGACGTTGCCACCGAAAACTACGATGTGGCTGCCCTGCATGCCGAGACGAACGAGAAGCTGGGCCGCCTGAACATCTACCCGCAGATCCATGCCGGCTGGAACAAGGCGGAAACCTTCGTTACGGTCAACGTGGCCGTGCTGGAGAACCGGAAACAGGATGCGGTACGGCTGCTGGATGAAGTCCTGAACCGTTCCGTGTTCACGGATGAGGCGTATATCCTGAATCTGGTGCGCCAGGACCGGATCAATACCGAGCAGGGCATCATGATGCGCGGCAATGCCTATGCGGCCCGCCATGCGGCGGCGGCGCTTTCGCCTGCCGGCGCGATGAACGAGGCGCTGCAGGGAATTGCCTTTACGCGGGTGCTGCAGAAGATGGAAAAGGAATTCGGCGCGGATACGCTGGCCTGGATGGACATGATGCGGAAACGGATCTTCATCCGGGACCGGGTCACGGTCAGCCTGACCGGTGAGATGGACGAAGCATGGGTAAAGGCTGTGCTGGCGGTCCTCCCGGCCGGGGAAAAGGGCGAAACGGCAGTCTACACGCCGGCCGAACGCCGGGCGGACGGATTCAGCATTCCGTCCGAAATCGGATTCGCGGCGCGCGCGGCGGTGCTGAAGCCGGAAAACAACGGCGCGGCGCTGGTGGCGGCCAACTTCCTCACCCTGGACTATCTCTGGAACACGATCCGCGTGAAGGGCGGCGCCTACGGAACCGGCTTCCGGGTTTCGGAGACTGGCAACATGGAGATTACCTCCTTCCGCGATCCCAAC
This sequence comes from Bacillota bacterium, assembly GCA_017619905.1. Classification (GTDB taxonomy): domain Bacteria; phylum Bacillota; class Clostridia; order Peptostreptococcales; family Anaerovoracaceae; genus RUG13409. The sequence continues at coordinate 9,343 of JAFZRK010000176.1, read as the reverse complement.
GCGGCACAGTCGCTGGACAGCTTCTGCGAAACAGCCCGGGTACTGCGCGAATTCTGCGACGGGGATGCCGACCTGACCCAGTATATCATCAGCACGACCGGCAGCATCGATCCCCTGCGGACGCCCCGGTCCGTCGGCGACGAAGCGGCCTGGATGTACTTCACCGGCTATACGGAGGAAGACCGGACCCGGGAGTGGAACCAGGTGCTCCATACCACGAAGGATGACCTGCGGAAGCTTTCGGATGTGATCGGGAAGGCCTGCGATGAGTCCGTGGTCTGCGTGATCGGCGGAAAGACGGCGATGGATGCCTGCGGCAGCCGGCTGGAGCATATCGAATCCGTCCAGTAAGTTAAAAAAGGAAACAAAACGGGCGTCCGGTTTTCATTCCGGACGCCCGGTCTTTATGTCTGCTGAAACTGCTCAGCCGTGAGCCTGCAGCCGGCGCATGATTTCCTGGTACGCGTCTTCCACGCCGCCCATATCCCGGCTGAAGCGGTCCTTGTCCAGCTACATGCCGGTTTCGCTGTCCCACAGGCGGCAGGTATCGGGGCTGATTTCATCCGCCAGCACGATGGTGCCGTCGGACAGCCGGCCGAACTCAAGCTTGAAGTCCACCAGCGTTACGCCGCAGGACGCCCAGAACTTCTTAAGTTCCTCGTTTACCTTGAACGAATAATCTTTTATCGTTTCTATCTCTTCTTTTGTCGCGAGCTCCAGCGCCAGCGCATGATACTCGTTGATCAGCGGGTCGCCCAGTTCGTCGTTCTTGTACGAGAACTCTATGGTGGGGCTCTTCATGGGGATGCCTTCCGCGACGCCGTAGCGCTTCGCGAAGGAGCCGGCGGTGATGTTCCTGATTATTACCTCCAGCGGCACTATCTGCACTTTCTTGACGATGGTGTCGCGGTCGTTTATCTCTTCCACATAGTGCGTGGGGATCCCGCTCTTTTCGAGCAGCTTCATTAATGCGTTGCTCATCTTGTTGTTTATTACGCCCTTGCCGGCGATAGTTCCGCGCTTAAGACCGTTGAAGGCCGTGGCGTCGTCCTTGTAGGACACTATCAGCAGCTCCGGATCGTCCGTGGCGAAGACCTTCTTGGCCTTGCCTTCGTAAAGTTGTTCTCCCTTGACCATTTCTTCCTCCTGCAGCTAAAACAGAATAATACGCTTTAATTATATTCTTACAGGGAGGGCTTTGCAAGGATTGAGGGGCGTTTCAGCGCGTTTTGAGGGGTATCTGCAGTGAGAATGTACGCCCTTTTCCGAACGTTTCCGGCGCTTATCTGCAAAGCAGTTCTTCCAGTCGTTTTGCGGCCAGAAGCGTGTCTTCGCGGCTGCCGAAAGTGGAGAAGCGGAAGAAGCCCTCGCCGCAGGCTCCGAAACCCGCGCCGGGGGTGCCTATCACCTGGATGGTGTTCAGAAGGTGGTCGAAGAGGTCCCAGCTGCCCATGCCGTCCGGGCAGCGCAGCCATATGTAGGGCGCGTTCTTGCCGCCGCAGTACCAGATGCCCGCCTTGTCGAGCGCCCGCATCAGGATCCTGGCGTTTTCCTTGTAGTATTCTATGTTTTCGCGGATCTGCCTTTGGCCTTCCGGCGTGAAGACCGCTGCTCCGCCTTTCTGCAGTATGTACGACACGCCGTTGGTCTTGGTGGTCCTGTTGCGTATCCACATGTCGTTTAAGCGCATGCCTTTTCTTTCCAGTTCTTTGGGGATCACCGTATAGCCCAGGCGGGTGCCGGTAAAGCCAGCCGTTTTGGAGAGCGAGCATATCTCTATGGCGCAGGTGCGCGCTCCGGGCAGTTCGAATATGCTGCGCGGCAGGTCTTCGTCCTCTATGAAGGCCTCGTAGGCCGCGTCGAAAAGTATCACCGAGCCGCTGGAGTTCGCGAAGTCTATCCACTCCTGCAGCTGATCTCTGCCGAACACCGCGCCCGTGGGGTTGTTGGGCGAGCAGATGTAGATGATGTCCGCCTTAATGTCTTTCGGAGGTCTCGGAAGGAAGCCGTTGTCCGGACCCGATGCCAGATGTACTATCTCCCTTCCGGCAATCACGTTGGCGTCCACGTAAGCCGGGTAAGCCGGCTCTATGACCAGAGCGCTGCTGGACCTGTCGAAAAGGTCCAGTATGTCGCCCAGCTCGTCGCTGGCGCCGCTCGATACGAACACGTCGTCGTAAGACAGGTCGACGCCCCTGGATCTGTAATGCTCTGTTATGACTTCCCGCAGAAAAGGCGCTCCCGTCTCCGGCATGTAGCCGTGGAAGCTGTCCGCGCGGGCCTGGTCGTCCACCGCCTCGTGCAGCGCTTTGATAACCGCGCCGCAAAGGGGCAGAGTAACGTCGCCTATGCCCAGCCGAAGCAGCCGCGTGCCCGGATGGGCCCCGGAATACGCCTTGACTTTCTGGGCAATGTTGAAGAATAGATACGAATCCTTAAGATCCGCGTAGTGCATGTTGGGGGTGGTCATAGTGACACCTCTCCTTCGTATACGAATTCGGCCGGACCGCTCATCATCACCGTGCCGTCGCTCTCCACGGTCACCTTCAGATCGCCGCCGTCCAGCGTCACCGTAACGGGCTCGCCGGCCTCGCAGAAGCCCTTTCCGACAGCCGCCGCGGCAGACGCGCACGCGCCGGTCCCGCAGGCCACGGTCACGCCGCTTCCGCGCTCCCACACCCGCATGCGCAGCTTATTTGCCGCCAGGACCTGCACGAACTCCACGTTTACGCCGCCCGGGAAGGCACTGTGCTTTTCTATTGCCGGCCCCAGCTCTGTCACCGGAGCGCCCTCCGCATCCTTTACGAAAATAACGGCGTGGGGATTGCCCACGTCTACCGGAGTGCAGACGACCTTTTCACCGCCGGCCGCAAGATCCATGTCCTCTCCGGCCGCGCACTTACCCATGCCAACGGTGACGGACTTCACCTTGCCGCCCCACAGGTGCAGGTGCAGCATCTTAATGCCGGACAGAGTCTCTACCGTAAGGAAGGTCTTGTCCGTGTAGCCCTTGTCGTAGACGTACTTGCCAACGCAGCGTATGCCGTTGCCGCACATCTTCGCCTCGCTACCGTCCGCGTTGAAGATGCGCATCTTAAAGTCCGCGGCCTGCGACGGAGAAATGTAGATCATGCCGTCCGAACCCGCGCCGAAATGGCGGTCCGAGAGCTTCCGGGAAAGCTCCTCTATGTCCTCCGGGACCTCTCCGTAAACGTAAAGATAGTCGTTTCCCAGTCCCTGCATCTTGGTGAATCTCATGGCAGTCTCCGTTTTCCGCGCCGCTTTGCCGGCGCTCCGCCGCTGTTACTTTCCGCTGTCTCCGTAGTTTGACAGCACCCTGGCCGACGGGTCGTTCACGTCGCAGCCCTCCCAGCTCCTGTTGGGCATCCAGAAGTCCGCGACCATCTCCGACTGGCCGGGGTAATACTTTTCGAATATCTCCCTGTACAGCAGGGATTCCTTGGTGAACGGCTGCGCGTGGCCGTACTTTTTGCGCAGTGTTTCGAACTCTTCGTCCGTGTAGCAGGTCTGGGCGTATTCCTTAAGGTAGTCCACCATGGAGTGCCCCACCGCGTCGGAAAAAGCCGCCTTCTCGCGCCACAGGATGCTGTCCGGGAGCATGTCCAGCCCCTCGAAAGCATGGCGCAGCAGGTACTTGCCCTTGCCGTACCTGTTGATCTTTATCTCCGGGTCCAGCGCCATCACGTATTCCGCGAAGTCCAGGTCCCCGAAGGGCACGCGGGCCTCCAGCGAGTTTACGGATATGCAGCGGTCAGCCCGCAGAACGTCGTACATGTGGATCTCGCGCATGCGCTTTTCGGCTTCCTTCTGGAACTCCTCCGCGGAAGGCGCGAAGTCCGTGTATTTGTAGCCGAAGAGCTCGTCGGAGATCTCTCCGGTGAGGATGACCCGTATGTCCGTGCGCTCGTGAATGGCCTTGCACACCAGGTACATGCCCATGCTGGCGCGTATGGTGGTTATGTCGTAGGTGCCCAGCAGCGCTATAAGCTTCTCCAGTGTGGCGATGACTTCCTCCGGGGTCATGTAGACTTCCGTGTGGTCCGCGCCTATGAAATCCGCCACCTGCTTTGCGTATTTCAGGTCTATGGCGTCCTCGCTCATGCCTATGGCGAAGGTCCTGATCGGTTCTTTGCTCTCCCTGGCCGCGATGGCGCAGACCAGCGAAGAATCAAGGCCCCCGGAGAGCAGGAAGCCCACCTTGGCGTCCGATACCAGGCGCTTTCTGACGCCTTCCGTAAGCTTTTCGCGGATGTTGGCGCAGACGGTCTCCAGATCGTCCCCGCAGACTTCCTTCACCGCGGTCACGTCGCGGTACTGCACGAACTTACCGCCTTTGTAGTAGTGTCCCGGCGGGAAAGGCATTATCTTCGACACCAGCCCCACAAGGTTCTTCGCCTCGCTGGCGAATACGACGGTTCCTTCCGGATCGTAACCGTAATACAGCGGGCGTATGCCTACGGGGTCGCGGGCCGCGATGAACTCCCCTGTCCGTCCGTCGTAGATGACGCAGGCGAACTCGGCGTCCAGCATGGCGAACATGTCCGTGCCGTGCTCAAAATACAGCGGAAGTATTATCTCGCAGTCGCTGTCGCTCTTGAACGTGCAGCCCTTCTTTTTGAGCTCTTCGCGCATCGCCTCGAAGCCGTAGAGCTCGCCGTTGCAGACCACGTAGCTTCCGTCCAGCTCGAAGGGCTGCATGCCGGAAGGCGTAAGCCCCATTATCGAGAGCCGGCGGAAGCCCATAAGGCCCTTGCCTGTATCTATGACCCGGCTGTCGTCCGGCCCTCTGGACGCGGTGCGGTCCAGGCATTCCTGTATCTGTCCGGGCCTGGCTGCCGCGCTGCAGTAAGTGATTATGGAACACATGTCAATCCTCTGAATGTATCTTCTTTTCGAAACGGTCTTTCGCGGACGAGTCAGGTACGGATGTGGGGTATTCCCCGGAGAAGCATGCGGTGCATACGGTCCCGGGATCCCCGGCCATCTGCTTCGCGTGCTCCAGACTCAGGTAGCCCAGGGAGTCCGCGCCTATGATCTTTGCTATCTCGTCCGGCGTGTGACGGTTGGCTATAAGACCTTCGTAACTGTCTATGTCCGTGCCGTAGTAGCAGGGGGCTATGAACGGCGGAGCGCTGACCCTCATGTGGATCTCGGCGGCACCCGCGCGCCTTAAAGCTTCAATGGTCTTTCGGCAGGTAGTGCCGCGGACTATGGAGTCGTCGATGAGGACGACGCGCTTGCCTGCCACGACCGCCTTGATGGGGTTGAGCTTGATGTCCACCCCCGATTCCCTCATGTCCTGAGACGGCGCTATGAAGGTCCGGCCTATGTATTTGTTCTTGGTAAAGCCGATCGCGTAGGGAATGCCGGACTCTGCGGAATAGCCGATGGCGGCGTCCAGCCCCGAGTCCGGAACGCCTATCACAACGTCCGCGTCCACGGGATGCTCCTGAGCAAGGAACCTTCCCGCCTGCTGGCGGGCAATGCACACGCTCCGCCCGTCTATTACGGAGTCTGGCCTGGCAAAGTAGATGTACTCGAATACGCAAAGATTCTTGGGACTTTTTCCGCAATGGCTCCTGTCCGAGCTGACGCCCTCGTCGCTGATGGTAACGACCTCGCCGGGCTCAATGTCCCTTACGAATTCGGCGCCCACGGCGTCCAGAGCGCAGGTCTCGGATGCCAGGATCAGCTGTCCGTCCCCACGTTTTCCCATGCACAGAGGCCTGAAACCGTGCGGATCCCTCGCCCCAATGAGTTTGCTGGGCGAGGAGATCACCAGAGAGTACGCGCCCTCCAGGATATCCATCGCCGAAGCCACGGCTTCCTCTATGCTGCCAAGCTTCAGGCGCTCCTGAACGATTATGTACGCGATGACTTCCGAGTCCGTGGTGGTGTGGAATATGGAACCGCGCTCCTCCAGATCGATCCGAAGCTTGGAGGAGTTCGTAAGGTTGCCGTTGTGGGCCAGAGCCATCCTGCCCCTGCGGTGGTTTATGAGCAGCGGCTGTATGTTCCGCCTGCTGTCGTGGCCTGTGGTGGCGTAGCGCACGTGCCCCACTGCTATGCCGCCCTCGCCGAGCGCGGCCAGCTTCTCGTGCGAGAATACCTCGCTGACAAGCCCCAGATCTCTGCAGGAACGGAACGTTCCGTCGTCGTTTATTACTATGCCGGCGCTCTCCTGGCCCCTGTGCTGCAGAGCGTAGAGACCGTAGTAGACTGCCGGATAAAGCGCGCAGGGCGTCCGGGACCATATCCCGAACACCCCGCATTCTTCGTTGATGTGATCTTTTCTGATATCGTACATGCTGTCTGTATCCGTAAAAGCACCCAATGCAAACACCTTATTCCACGTCCTGCAAAGCGTCGTAACCCTCTTCGCCGGTACGCACCTTCACGACGTTCTCCACGTCGTAGACGAAGATCTTGCCGTCGCCAATGTGGCCCGTGTATAGAACCTTCTTGGCGGTCTCTATTACGTCGCGAACAGGTATCTTGGACACGACTATGTCCACCTGCACCTTCGGGCGAAGGTCCGTCTCCACGGCGACGCCGCGGTAGAACTCCGTGTGGCCTTTCTGCATGCCGTAGCCCATTACGTGGGACACCGTCATGCCGGTTATTCCGAGCTTGCTCATGGCGTCCTTCAGGGCGTAGAGCTTCTCCTCCTTGAAGACTATCTCCACCTTTGTGAACTTGTGGCCGTCCGGTCTGAACGCCGCTTCGCGCTTTACCAGAACAGCTTCCGCAACAGGCGTGGTGCCCGTCACCGCAACGATCTGATCGCCCGTGCCGAACTCCGCGTATTTATCCACCGAAGGCATGAAGTCCGCGTAGGCGCTGGGAAGTCCGTGCTCGCTTATGTCGAGGCCGGAAAGCTCGTCCGCCGGCTCCGCCCGCAGGAAGTCCGCCTTCTTAAGTATCTTAAAGAATATGAGCATTGTTACCGCGGCCCATGCAGCCACGGCTGCGAAGCCCAGGAGCTGCAGACCCAGCTGCCTGAAGTTTCCTGTGTAGAACAGTCCGGAAAGTCCTGCCGGAGCGTCCGGGTTGGCCAGAAGTCCCACGGCTATGGTGCCCCAGATTCCGTTTGCGCAGTGCACGCCTACGGCGCCCACGGGGTCGTCTATGTGGAGCTTAAGGTCCAGGACCTCAACGATCACCACCACCAGTATTCCGGAGACCACGCCTACGACCGCGGCGCCAAGGGCGTCGAACGCGTCGCAGCCCGCGGTAACTCCGACAAGGCCCGCAAGAGAAGCGTTGAGGCACATGGAAACGTCCGGTTTGCCGTTCTTTACCCAGGTGTAGATCAGGGTGGTGCATGTCGCCACGGAAGGCGCAATCGTGGTGGTCAGGAAGATCGAAGAAAGCTCCGATACCGAGGTCGCGGCCGCGCCGTTGAAGCCGTACCAGCCTAGCCAGAGTATGAATACTCCAAGCGCGCCCAGAGGGATCGAATGGCCGGGTATGGCGTTCACCTTGGTCACCTTGCCGTCTTTATCGGTAACGTATTTGCCGATGCGGGGCCCCAGAAGGATGGCTCCTATAAGGGCTGCTATGCCTCCTACCATGTGTATGGCGCAGGAACCGGCGTAGTCGTGGAACCCGAGGCCGGACAGCCAGCCGCCGCCCCAGATCCAGTGCGCCTCTATCGGGTAGATCACCAAGCTTATAACTCCCGAGTACACGCAGTACGCGGAGAACTTGGTACGCTCCGCCATGGCGCCGGAGACTATCGTAGCGGTCGTGGCGCAGAACACAAGGTTGAACACAAAGTAGCTCGCGTCCGTAAACCCGTCCGCCGGCGAGGCTATGAACTCCTTAAAGTGAGTAAACAGATCCAGGTTTGGTTTTCCGATGAGGCCGAAGAGCACGTCCTCCCCCATCATCAGGGAGTATCCGAGCAAAGAGAAAACTACGGTGCCTATGCAGAAATCCATCAGGTTCTTCATTATGATGTTGCCGGCGTTCTTCGCCCTGGTAAAGCCGGTCTCTACCATCGCGAACCCGGCCTGCATCCAGAATACCAGTGCGGCGCCTATAAGAAACCAGAATTCAACTGTCATATGATAATACCTTTTTAACCTTTACTTGACTCCGAACAGAAGGTCCTCGTAGGTCGGGAACGGCCAGCAGCTCTTGGCTGTAAGCAGCTCCGCCTTGTCGCAGGGAACGCGCAGCTCGCTCATTACGGGCAGCAGTTCGTCGCGTATCATCGCGGACTCTTCCACTATGTCTTCCGCGCCGCGGATCTTTACGATCGCGGCGTCTAATTCTTCTGTCTTTGCGGCTATCTCGTCCACCAGGCCGGAGAGCTTCTCCACGAGTTCCGCCTCGTAGCTGCACTTGAGTCCCGGTACGACTGCCTTCTTTGTGGCCGCGGCTGCCGCTACCTTGGCGGCATACTCTTCGATGGCCGGAGCGATGAGTGTCCTTGCCATGTCGACCATGGTGTTGGCTTCTATCACCACGCTCTTGCAGTAGTTCTCCAGCATTATGTCGCGCCTGGAGTGGAGCTCGTCCAGAGTGAACACGCCCAGAGACGTGAGCATCTTTACGTTCTTCTTGTCCAGCAGATGAGGCATGCAGTCCGCGGTGGTGCGGTAGTTGGACAGACCGCGCTTCTCCGTGGCTTCCTTTATCCACGCGTCGTCGTAGCCGTTGCCGTTGAATATGATGCGCTTGTGGTCCTTGATGGTCTTTCTGATCATCTTGTGCAGCGCGTCCTCGAAGTCCTCCGCCTTCTCCAGACGGTCCGCGTATATCCTGAGGGACTCAGCGACGGCGCTGTTGAGCATTATGTTCGCGCAGGCGATGCTGTTGGAGGAGCCCAGCACTCTGAACTCGAACTTGTTGCCTGTAAACGCGAACGGGGAGGTCCTGTTGCGGTCCGTGGTGTCGCGGTTGAACTTGGGCAGCACGTCCACGCCCAGCTTCATCTGGGTCTTCTTGGTCCCCTTGTAAGGAACGTCCTTTTCGATGGCTTCCAGTACAGCGTTCAGCTCGTCGCCCAGGAACATCGATATTACTGCCGGCGGAGCCTCGTTGGCGCCCAGACGGTGGTCGTTGCCCGCAGTCGCAACGGACAGGCGGAGCAGATCCTGGTAATCGTCCACGGCCTTTATGACCGCGCAGAGGAAGAGCAGGAACTGGGCGTTCTCGTAAGGTGTTTCGCCAGGAGACAGCAGGTTCTGGCCGCTGTCCGTGGCTATGGACCAGTTGTTGTGCTTTCCGGATCCGTTGACGCCTGCGAAGGGCTTTTCGTGGAGCAGGCACACAAGGCCGTGTTTTGCGGCGACTTTTTGCATTATCTCCATGG
>JAFZRK010000175.1 GCA_017619905.1 Bacillota bacterium | reverse complement strand
AATCTATATGATTATGCACGGGAGGTAAGTTATGTACATAGCATATGCAGAATCCGGTACGACCGCCGGAGCAGGATGGATGTCCTGGGTAATGATCGCCGTCATCTTCGCGGCTCTCTATTTCTTCACCATCAGGCCTCAGAGCAAGAGGGACAAGGAACAGAAGAACTTCAGGAACAACCTTAAACCCGGAGACGAGATCGTTACTATCGGCGGTATCTACGGCAAAGTCGTAAGGATCACCGAGGACCGCGTCGTCATAGTAGTCGGATCCGAAAAGACCAAGCTCGAGATGGCAAAGAGCGCCATCAACAGCTACGCAAATCCGAGCAATGCAGCGCCGGCTTCCGCAAAGACCAGGGAGGCCGAAGAGCCCGAGAAGGAGAGCAAGCCCTCTCCCAAGTCGATCAAAAAACTCGGAGCCGCCAAGAAGGAAGCGGAGACCATAGCCGACGAAGCCGAAAAGACTGTCGCCGAGGCCCTGGACGAAACTGCTGAAAAGACGGAGTGATCTCATGCCTACTGCAGGGCATGTGCGTTTGCGGCGCGCATGCCTTGTTTTTTATAATAGCGAAACGTTGAAAACAGGTTTCTATGACAGATTATGTTAAGGAGCTGCTCGCGATAAACCCTTCTTTCGACGCTGATATCCTGGAAAGGGCGTTCGCGAAAGCTTCACAACTGCATGAAGGACAGTTCAGAAAGTCCGGCGAGCCGTACATAATACATCCTATGGCGGTCGGAAAGATACTTGCTGACCTGGGAATGGACGACCACACGGTAGCGGCCGGTCTTCTTCATGATGTCGTGGAAGATACTTCGTATACCATAAACGACGTTAAGAACGATTTCGGCGAAGACGTAGCCGTAATGGTGGACGGCGTCACCAAGCTCACCAACCTGGTCTACACCACCAAGGAGGAAGCTCAGGCGGAGAACGTCCGAAAGATGTTCCTGGCTATGTCCAAGGACATACGCATCCTGATAATCAAGGTCTGCGACCGTCTGCACAACATGCGCACCATCGACTACCAGACGCCGGAGAAGATCCGGGAAAAGAGCAGGGAGACCCTGGAGATCTACGCTCCCATAGCCGCCCGCCTCGGTATGTACAGGATCAAGATCGAGCTGGAGGACATTGCGTTCAAGCACCTGTATCCGGACGCTTACGCGCATATCGACAAGGAGATGGAGAAGCGCCGCAAGTCCATCAACGTCTCCATAGACGAGCTCGTCGACAGGATAAAGACCCTTGTGGACTCTCTGGGCATAAAGTCCGAGATCTACGGCAGGGAGAAGCACTACTACAGCATCTACAAGAAGATGATGGTGCAGAACAAGGAGTTCAGCGAGATCCTGGACCTTACCGCAGTTCGCATCATCGTGGATTCCGTAAGGGACTGCTATGCCGTGCTCGGAGCCATCCATACCAAGTGGACCCCGATACCGGGCCGCTTCAAGGATTACATAGCCATGCCCAAGTCCAACATGTACCAGTCGCTGCACACCACGCTTCTGTCAAGGACCGGCAACCCGTTCGAGATACAGATAAGGACCTGGGAGATGCACCGCGTCGCAGAATACGGTATCGCTGCGCACTGGAAATACAAGGAAGGGCTGGGCAGCGGCAAAGACAGCAAGGACAACGAGGAAGTAAAGCTCGCGTGGATACGCCAGACGCTGGAATGGCAGCAGGAAGCCAGGGACTCTCAGGAATTCATGGAGACCCTCAAGGTGGACCTCTTCGCCAACCAGGTATTCGTGTTCACCCCGAAGGGCGACGTGATAGAGCTTCCGGCCGGATCCACGCCTCTGGATTTCGCGTACAAGATACACTCCCGCATTGGAGAAAAGTGCGTAGGCGCAAGGGTAAACGGAAAGATGGTCCCCATAACCTACGAGCTCAAGAACGGCGAGATCGTAGAGGTCGTTACTTCCAACAACTCCAGAGGTCCCAGCGTAGACTGGCTCAAGATAGTCAAGACCAATTCGGCCCGTTCCAAGATACGCGCCTACCTTAAGAAGACCAACAAGGTCCAGGGCACGGACAAGGGCAAGGAAGCGCTGGAGAAGGCCGTAAAGCGCAGGGAGCTGGATCCGGAGAAGATACTCAAGCCCAGCTATCTGGAAAGAGCGGCCAAGTCCCAGAACTTCAACAACGTGGACGACCTGTACGCTGCGCTCAGCGCCGGCGGCTCAATTATCAACAAGACAGTCCTCTTGTGCCTCAGCTTCTACCGCGAGGAAGAGCAGGCGCAGCTGAAGCGGCTCGAAAGAGAAGAGCGCCGCAAGGACACACAGGCGAAAAAGCGCGCCACCAAGAATTCCAAGGGTGTTTCCGTAAAGGGCGTGGACAACCTACTGATACGCTTCGCCAGATGCTGCAACCCCGTTCCCGGCGACGAGATCATCGGTTACACCACTAAGGGAAGAGGCGTAAGCATACACCGCAAGGACTGCATCAATATCCTCAGTCTTCCGGAAGAGGAACAGGGACGGCTTCTTGAGGTCAACTGGGAGCTCGGCGAAGGCGAGATGTACTTCGAGGCCGGAATCACCATCGTCGCGGACGACAGAAAAGGTCTTTTCTCCGACGTTTCCAAGGTCTGCGACGACATGGACATCAATCTGACCGGCGTCAACGCTCTGGCGGATCCGAGCGGTGTCTCCACGCTCAACCTGCTGCTGCAGATAACGAACACAGGAGACATAGACAAGATCATAAGCAGATTCAGGCAGATAAAGGACGTCCTGGAAGTCTACAGGACGAATTACTGATATGAACATCAACAGGTACGTCGCTAACAATGCGTTCGGAACCAACGCCTACTTGGTCTGGGACGAAGAGAGCCGCAAGGCGTTCATCGTAGATCCCGGCTCGGCGCTTCCGGCAGCGGAACAGACGATAGAAAAAGAAGGCCTCGAGCTGGAATACATCATCATAACCCACGCGCACGGAGACCATACCGGCGGTATAAACGCATTCAGGGAGAAGTATCCGGACGTAAAGCTCGTAGCATCAAGAGCTGAGAGAAAGCTGCTCTACGACAGGCACGCAAGCTTCGGGAAGGGCGGCTATACCGCGGACATAGAGGTCAGGGACGGCGATGTCATGAACGTCGGAGCCATTGAACTTAAGTTCATAGACTGTCCCGGCCATACCGCAGGCGGCATGAGCATCTACGCGGACAAGAAGGTGCTGTTCTCCGGAGACACGCTTTTCCACGCTTCCGTGGGACGCACGGATCTGCCGGGCGGCGACTGGGATGTTCTGACGGAGACCATAAAGACAAAGCTTTACGTCCTGCCGGACGACACCGTTGTGCTTCCGGGCCACATGGACGAGACCACCATCGGCTGGGAAAAAAGGTACAATCCGTTTGTTCAGATTTAGGTTCAGGGACGAAAAAAACAGATACGAGCTTACGGAGCTTGCCAAGATGTTCGTTCCGGCGGAGGAACTGGACTGCTTTGCGGAAGACGGAGACTTCTTCGTCATACCCGGACCGGACGAAATGGACAGGAACGCCCAGAAGCGTGTCCTTTACGGATACATGTCTGAAAAGACCGGCAGGGAACTTAAGTGGGGAACGCTCACAGGTGTAAGACCGCTCAAGCTTTTCAACAAGCTTGTAAGGCAGACCGGCAGCGCGGACACTGCAGCCGAAGCGCTTAAAACGGATTATCTTGTAAGCGATGACAAGGCGGATCTTCTGAGAAAGGTCTGGAACACCCAGAGCGTACTGACTTTTGACAGAAGCCCCCGGGCGGTCGGACTGTACATCGGCATACCGTTCTGCCCGACCAGATGCCTTTACTGCTCGTTCACTTCCAACAAGTATTCCAGGGATAAGGCGGACGCCTACCTGAACGCGCTGGAAAAAGAGATAGACGCTGTATCGCGCATGTTCAGCGAAAAAGGACTGTACGCGGAGTCTTTATACATAGGGGGAGGAACTCCTTCCTCGCTGGAGGAGGATCAGTTCCGGCGGCTGACGGACAAGACCGCGGCATCGCTTCTGAGCCCGAAAACTGCCGAATTCACGGTCGAATGCGGCAGACCGGACTCAATAACGGAATGCAAGCTGAAAGCGCTTCTTGCGGCCGGCTGCGGGCGTATAAGCATAAACCCGCAGAGCATGCAGCAGAGAACGCTGGAACGCATCGGCAGGGCTCACGGACCGGAAGACATAGTTCGCGCCTTTTCTCTGGCAAAGGATGCAGGGGTAAAGATCGTAAACGCGGATCTCATCGCAGGACTTCCGGGAGAGACGCCGCCGGATATGGCGGACTCTCTGCGCAGGATAATGGATCTGGAGCCGCAGAACATAACGGTCCATACTCTTGCCGTGAAGCGCGGATCGCGTCTCATCGAACAGGACAAGGACCTTTCGTACAGCGGCGGAGATGCAGTCTACGAGATGCTTGCGCAGTCCTACGGAACGCTGGGCAATGCCGGGTATTCGCCGTATTACCTCTACCGTCAGAAGCACATGACCGGCAACATGGAGAACACCGGCTGGTCGCTTTCCGGCTGCGAGAGCATATACAACATACGGATAATGGAGGAGGACCAGTCCATAATAGCGCTGGGCGCGGGAGGCGTTTCCAAACTGTATTATCCGGAGGAAGACCGCGTGGAGCGGGTCGCTAACGTATCAAATTACGAGATATACATCGACAGGATCGATGAGATGATAAAACGAAAGGAGGATGCGCTTTGATAAGTATCCCCAAAGGAATGAAGGACGTGCTGCCGTCCGAATCGTATAAATGGCAGTTCGTCGAGGAAGAATTCAAGACCATTGCCGAAAAGTACGGCTACAGGGAGATACGCACTCCGATGGTTGAGGCCACCGAGCTGTTTGCGCGCGGCATAGGCGATACCACGGACGTCGTCCAGAAGGAGATGTACAGCTTCGAAAAGGCTGACCGGAGTCTTACTTTGAAACCCGAAGGCACCGCAGGCGTTGTGAGGGCTTTCATCGAGAACAAGCTCTACGCCGAAGGGCTTCCGGCCAAGTACTACTACATAACTCCGTGCTACCGCTACGAGAAGATGCAGAAGGGCAGGAGCAGGGAGTTCCATCAGTTTGGCATCGAGTGCTTCGGCGCTTCCGGAATGATGGCGGACGCCGAGGTGATACTCCTTGCCTACGACGTGCTTACGTCCCTGGGAATAGACGACGCCAAGCTTAAGATAAACAGCATCGGATGCCCCAACTGCCGCGCGGAGTACAGAAAGGCGCTGCAGGATTTCCTGCGGCCCAATCTGGACAAGTTCTGCGATACCTGCAGGAGCCGCTTCGACAGAAATCCCATGCGCATCCTGGACTGCAAGAGCTCTGAGTGTAAAGAGCTCGTAAAAGGCGCGCCTGTGATGCTGGACTATCTGGACGAGGAATGCAGGAAGGATTTCGAGGAGCTCAAGGCACTGCTGGACGTCTACGGCGTTCCCTACGAGGTCGATACAAGCATTGTAAGAGGTCTGGATTACTATACCAAGACCGCTTTTGAATTCGTATCCGATAAGCTGGGCGCCCAGTCGACGGTTTGCGGCGGAGGAAGATACGACAAGCTCATAGAACAGCTCGGAGGCCCTGATACCCCGGGCGTCGGCTTCGGCATGGGCATAGAAAGACTGCTTCTCGTCCTTGAAGAGTCCGGTGCGGAGATGGAAGCTGACAAGGCCTGCGATCTTCTCATCTGCGGACTCGGAGAAAAGGCCAGAATCAAGGCGTTGGAGCTTGCAAAAGAGATGCGAGAGTTCGGCTTAAGAGTTATAATAGACGTTATGGACAGAGGCCTTAAGGCGCAGTTCAAGTACGCGGACCGGCTGAACGTTCCGTACGTTGCAGTCATAGGCGACGACGAGCTTTCCAAGGGCGTCGTATCGCTCAGGGACATGAACAGCTCGACTCAGGAAGAAGTGCCCGAGAACAAGCTCCTGGAAGCTGTGTTCACCGGGTTTCTGAAATAAACGTTAACAGATCAGAGGATAAGATGGATAAACTGATTAAGCGCACGCATTACTGCGGAACGCTCAGAAAAGAGAACATAGGCGAGACCGTCTGCGTAAACGGATGGGTAGCAAAGAACAGACGCCTGGGCGGCCTCATATTTGCCGACATCCGCGACAGGAGCGGCATAGTTCAGGTCGTATTCGACGAGAACACTTCCGAAGAGGTCTTTGCCAAGGCAGGGACGCTGCGCGGCGAATTCTGCGTGGGTGTAAAAGGAGTCGTAAGGGAGAGGGAGTCTAAGAACCCGGATCTTCCGACCGGATTCATTGAAGTCGTAGCGGACGAACTTTCTGTCTATTCCGCATCTGAGACTCCGCCGATCTACATCAAGGACGACGACAACGTGTCCGGCGACCTGCGCCTTAAGTACAGGTATCTGGACCTCAGAAAGCCGGTAATGCAGAACACCCTTGCGTTCAGAAGCAAGATGTACAATGTCATCCGCAACTTCTACTTCAGGAACGGTTTCATAGAAGTTGAGACGCCGGTGCTGGCCAAGCCGACCCCGGAAGGCGCGAGGGACTACCTCGTTCCCAGCCGCGTAAATCCCGGAAAGTTCTACGCTCTGCCGCAGTCCCCGCAGCAGTTCAAGCAGCTGCTTATGATAGGCGGAACGGACAGGTACGTTCAGATAGCCAAGTGCTACCGCGACGAAGACCTTCGAGCTGACAGACAGCCGGAGTTCACTCAGATAGACCTTGAGATGTCCTTCGTGGATCAGGAGGACATCATAGCCGTACAGGAAGCGTT
>JAFZRK010000174.1 GCA_017619905.1 Bacillota bacterium | reverse complement strand
CCGAAGATTATGATGGCGTCGTCGTCAACTTCCCTGGCGACTACGTCCGCCGCATCGTTGAGTTCCAGCATGCCGAGGTCGTATCCGCCTACGACGTTGAGCAGCATTGCTCTGGCGCCCTTGATGGTGGTCTCCAGAAGCGGGCTCTCGATGGCGTTCTTGATGGCGGCTTCCACCCTGTTCTCTCCGCTTGCGGTGCCGACTCCCATGTGGGCTATTCCGCGGTCTCCCATTACGGTCTTGACGTCCGCGAAGTCCAGATTGATGAGTCCGTCCT
The DNA here is from genome assembly GCA_017619905.1 of Bacillota bacterium. Taxonomy (GTDB): domain Bacteria; phylum Bacillota; class Clostridia; order Peptostreptococcales; family Anaerovoracaceae; genus RUG13409. The sequence continues at coordinate 5,663 of JAFZRK010000174.1, read as the reverse complement.
CGGTGATGAGACTGGCTATGCTCTCAACGCCGTCCTTGAGGACCTCATCCGCCTTCTTGAACGCGTCCAGGATGCTGGTGGTCTTTTCCGAGACTGTGAGCAGACGGTCGTTGGGGACTACTACCAGGGAGTCCACGTAGTTCTTGAGGAACTTGATTCCCAGATCCGCGTGCTCTCTGCGCTTTTTGCCCTCGAAGGTGAACGGCTTGGTGACTACGCCTACCGTAAGAGCTCCGGACATCTTGGCTGCCTTGGCGACTATCGGGGCCGCTCCGGTACCGGTACCGCCGCCCATGCCGGCCGTTATGAACACCATATCCGCTCCGGCGAGCTGCTGCTCTATGTTCTCCAGACTCTCTTCGGCGGACTTCTGTCCTATCTCCGGATTTCCGCCTGCGCCCAGGCCCTTGGTGAGCTTCTCTCCGATCTGGATCTTGGTCTCTGCCTTGGACTTCTTGAGATTGGGCTTATCTGTGTTGATCGCGATGAAATTGACGCCCTGAAGGTTGGAATCTATCATGCGGTTGACCGCGTTGCATCCGGCTCCGCCTATTCCGACTACTTTGATGTTGGCTGGGGTATCAGCCGGGGTTTCGAATTGTAGCATGGGCATATCTATGGCCTCCTAAACCAACTTGTGCATATTAATATTATAATAGCACAAACTATTATTTCTAACAACGGATTTTGAGGATGAAAAAAAGGATTTTATTGATCGATCCTGGGGTCGAAGAAGAGCTCTCCGCCCGTGCCGACCTTGATGACGCCCTTGTTGATTCCCTGCCTGTAATGCTCCTCCGCCAGAAGCTTTATGGAGGACAGATTGGCAAGGATGCCGTCCGGGGTGCCCTCGCAGTAGTACTGGTCGTAGATGTAGGCCTTGACCACCGCGCTGGAGAAATAGATCTTCTTGAAATACATGTCGATCTTGCCGGTCTCCTCCAGTATTTTAAGAGTGCCGGTAAGCATGTAGCTCTGCTCTGCTTTTAGGGGCTTTCCCTCCTCGGCGGAGGACAGCGCAATGCCTTCCAGGACAGTGATCTTCGGCTCCTCGTCCGCGATGCGCAGGACGGTGCCGTCCTCGTCTATGATGACGTATCTGCCCTGGGATTCGACGGCGGCGTATTCCACCCTCTCCTCCAGCTTTATTATGACGGTGCCGAAGGGTACCTTCTCCACTTTGGCGGTCTTGACGTACGGGCTCTCCAGCAGCTTCTTTGCGGCTGCGCGGGACTTGACGCCGAATATGAGGTTCTGACCGGTCCGGATCCCGGAGAGCTCTATCACCTGCGAAGGCGTGTAGTACTGGTTGCCCTCTACGTGGATGGCGGTAACGTTGAAAAGAGCGGACTTCAAGAGAAGCACTGCTCCTGCGATGACCAGCGCTATTATGAACAGCGTCAGGAAAGGACGCTTCTTTCTTCTCTTTTTCTTCTTCCTCTTGCTCTTGCTTTTGTAGCCGGAGGATTCTTCGTATTCGCTCATTCCGATCCGCGTGCTTTAGTCGAGTTCCAGTTCCCTGTATATTATATCCGCCGCGTCCGGTCTTGCCAACTTTTTTGCGGCCTCCGACATGGCGGAAAGACGTTCTTTGTCAGACGCCAGTTCCAGCGCCGCTTCCGCGAGCTTGTCCTCCCCTTCCGGAAGGTCCTTCTCCTCTATCAGGAGAGCAGCGCCCGCGTCGGCTACGGCCTTGGCGTTGTAGTACTGATGGTTGTCCGTTACGTTGGGCGAAGGCACCAGGACGCTGGGCTTTCCGCAGACGGCTATCTCCGATACCGCTATGGCTCCAGCCCTGCTGACCACCAGATCCGAAGCGCACATAAGCTCCGGCATGTTGTCCGCGTAGGCCATGAACGTAAGGGGTCCAAGGTCCTTATCCATTTCGTCCAGCTTCTGCTTCATCTCTTCGTAGTGTCTCTTGCCGCTCACGAAGAACAGGCGTATGTCGCTGCCTCCGAGCTTTTTGACAAGCCCCAGCGCTTCCCTGTTAAGCACCTCCGCGCCCAGGCTTCCCCCGAAGAGGAGCACCATGGTCTGGCCGTCCTCAATGCCAAGCTTTTTCCTGCATTCCGCGCGGTCCAGAGTGACGAAGCCGCCCCTTACCGGGTTGCCTGTCATGACCACCCTTTCCGGATGTCTGAACCTGCCCTCGGTGCCCGCAAAGCTTGTGAACACCTTGTCCGCAAAGCCGGACAAAAACCTGTTCGCGAGTCCCGGAAGAGCGTTCTGCTCGTGTATGCAGCACTTTATGCCCAGGCTGTGCGCCTTGCTAATTACGGAGCCGGTGACGTACCCGCCGGTGCCTATGGCGATGTCCGGGCCGAAGTCCTTCAGCATCTTCGCCACCTCGCGGGTGCCCTCGAAGAACGTGTGGATGGTCTTGAAGTTCTCCGCCGGGTGCTTCCTGTCGAAGCCGCGCGCGTCTATGCCTTTTATCTCGTAACCGGCCGCGGGGACCAGACTGTTCTCCATGCCCCTCTTGGTGCCTATGAACAGTATCTCCGCTTCCGGGTGATGTTCCCTTATCTTGTCCGCTATGGCTATGGCAGGGTATATGTGACCGCCCGTGCCGCCGCAGCTCATTACTACCTTCATAACGTTTCCTTATCCGCGGACTGCTTTGAGATGTTGAACAGTATGCCCAGCTCCATCATGAAGAGCACGGTGGCCGTTCCGCCCAGGCTTATGAGCGGAAGCACCACGCCCGTCGGCGGGAACGAGGCCGAGACCACTGCGACGTTGAGTATCACCTGCAGTCCAAGATGAATGGTGATGCCCGCCGCCATCAGTGTCCCGAACATATCCTTTGCGTTGATCGAGATATAGCTGCCCCTCCAGAGGAGCACCATGTATACCACGAGAATCGCCATGACTCCTATGAAACCGACTTCCTCGCCTATTATCGGCAGTATGAAGTCGCTCATGGCTTCGGGAAGATAGAGGGCCTTCTGCATGCTGCGTCCCAGTCCCACGCCGGTGACTCCGCCGGAGCCGAACGCCAGAAGTCCCTGCACTACCTGATAGCCGTCGCCCAGAGGATCCGCGAAAGGATCCAGGAAGCTCGTGACGCGCTTCAGCCAGTAGCTGCCCTTAAGAACGATGAGCCCCGCGAATCCAGCCGCGCCCAGCCCCACCGCCAGCGCTATCCATCCGAACTTTATGCCCGCAACGACAAGCATGCCGAGCGCTATCAGAAGCACTATGCCCGCCGTTGAGAGGTTCGGCTGTTTGAAGATGAGGACGAACGCCAGACCCGCGACGCCGACTACAGGCAGGAAGCCCTTAAGCTTCCGCGCCCTGGACGGCTTGCAAGCGAAATACCAGGAAATGAACAGTATCAGAGCCGGTTTGAATATCTCGCCCGGCATGAACGTAAAGCTGGTGCCCGGTATCTTTATCCAGCGCGTGGCCTGGTTGAGCGTTACGGTCAATCCGAGGGAAGACGGCGCGAAAAGCAAGGCGAGCAGGATGAAGCCGACGATGATTCCCGGCAGCGCGAACCTGCTCCAGAAATGGTAGTCCACCGCCGAAAAGACGATGAACGCCGCCCAGCCGATGGCCATCCACATGGCGTTGTTCTTAAGGTAGTAGTTCGGGTCGCCGTACTTGCTGATCGCTGTGTAATAGCTGGCGGAGAACACCGCCACCATGCCGATGACGGTAAGTATCAGCGTGGCGATTATGACTATGAAATCGCCCTCGCCGAACTTGCTCCTGAACCGGATCTTCTTTTTTTTCTTTGCCTTTTCCGCCAACGTTCTTCCTTCCGTCCGCAGCCGTATCGTTTCAGAAAGACCTTGTGTCTACAAGCTCTTTACTACCTTCTTGAACTCCTCGCCCCTGTGTTCGTAGCTCTTGAACATGTCCCAGCTTGCGCATGCCGGGGAGAGAAGCACGGTGTCGCCCTTGCTGGCAAGCTGCGCGGACGCCGCCACGCACGCCTCAAGCGAGTCGCACCTTACTATCTGGTCGTCCCTGTAGCCGCATTTAAGCGCGGTCTCCTTGATCCTGGGGGCCGTAACGCCCAGAAGGACCAGGTACTTTATCTTGTCTTTGCCTATGTTCAGCATCTCCGTAAAGTCGGAGTTCTTTTCGTAGCCGCCCGCGATGAGTATTATCGGGGTGTCCGTGGCCTCTATGGCCTTTATGGTGGAGTCCGGGTTGGTACCCTTGGAGTCGTTCACGTACCTTACGCCTCTCAGCGTCCTTACGTACTCTATCCTGTGCTCGACGCCCTTGAATGTCTTAAGGATGCTGCTTATGGTGCGCGCCGAGGCGCCGCTGAAATACGCTATCGCGGCTGCCGCAAGAGCGTTCTGCAGGTTGTGCTTTCCGGGGATGTTGACGTCCTCCGCCCTGCAGAGCTTCTTCTCTTTTCCGTCCTTCTTGACGAAGATGTATCCGTCCCTTACGAACGCTGCGTTGGGCTGCATTCCGAACTGGAGCCCCTCGCCCTCCGTGCTGAACGGAACGTGCGCCGGTCTTTCTATGGTCTCGGACAGCCGGGCCGCGCCGGGATCGTCCGCGTTGTAGACGAAGTAGTCGCCGATCGTCTGGTTCTCGCACACGCGTCCCTTTACGCGGGCGTACTCCTCCATGTCACCGTGGCGGTCCAGATGGTCCGGGGTTATGTTCAGGACTGCGCTGACGTGGGCCCTGAAGTCCTTTATGGTCTCGAGCTGGAAGCTGGAGACCTCCGTCACCATGATCGTATTCTCATCCGCGGAAGCCGCCTGCGAGGAGACCGGAAGTCCTATGTTTCCGGCCACCATACTGGGTATCTCGTCCGCTTTGAGTATCGCACCCACCAGAGTAGTGGTGGTAGTCTTTCCGTTGGTTCCTGTAATGGCTATGAAGCTGCCCCTGCAGTTCTCGTAGGCAAGTTCCAGCTCGCCTATCAGCTCTTTTCCCAGTGCTGTCAGTGGATGGCGCGCGGTTATTCCCGGACTGATGACCACTCTGTCGAAGTACTTCTCCTCAGCGGGATGCTCCGTCTGAAGATTCTCCTGGGCGTCAGGTCCAAGATACAGGGTAACGCCCTCTTCCGCCAGTTTATCCAGCACATCCTGCGAAAACCTGACCTCCGGCTTGGAGTCCCAGGCGTACAACTGCGCCTTTCCGCTGAGCAGTTCCGCCGCAGCAAGGCCGGAACGCCCCAGTCCCATTATCAGGATCTTTTCCATGTCTCCTCCGAGTTTCTTATAAGTTCCGCCACCTGCCCAAGACCCGTGGAATTGGAGCCCTTCACGAGCACGGCGTCGCCTTCTTTAAGTATCTGCAGTATCATATCTTTTACGGAGTCCAGATTCTGAAGACCTATGGTGCTTGTGCCGGTGGTCCCGGCTTCCGTGACTCCCCTGAAATACAGGTCTTTTCTTTCTCCGACGGCTATGATCATGTCCACGCCGCTCTCCGCCGCGAAACGCCCCACTTCCCTGTGGCCGATCTCGTCCGCGCCGCCAAGTTCAAGCATGTCGCCAAGCACCGCGATATGCCTTTTCGCGTCCACTCCGCAGAGCGCGGATATGCCGGCCTTCATGGAATCCGGGCTGGCGTTGTAGCTGTCGTCCAGCAGATATATGCCGCCTATCTTGTCCGCTTTCAGCCGGCGGTCGGTGGCGCTCACCTGCTTAAGAGCGGCGGCTGCCTCCTCCAGACTG
>JAFZRK010000008.1 GCA_017619905.1 Bacillota bacterium | reverse complement strand
CGGCTATAACATCCTGATCGACGGAGGCGGCTGGCTATACAGCAACATCGCGGAACGGACGCTGAGGCCTTACCTGCTCAAGAGCGGCATGGACCACATAGATCTTGCTTTGATCACCCACGACGACACGGACCACGCGCTTGGGATACGGCAGCTGCAGGAGATCTTCGACGTGCGGCAGGCAGTGGTCCTCGGAGATACCAACGAGGACTGCGGCGTCCTGCTGATAGACACCGGCAGCGTGCGCCTGCTGTTGATGTCTGACGCGGACATTGCAAGGGAGGAAGAACTGTGCGCGGAATACGGGGAAGCGCTGGACTGCGACGTGCTAAAAGTGGGTCACCACGGAAGTCCGTATTCCACCGGCGAAGAACTGCTGCGCTGCTCCACCCCGGCCTTCGCCGTCATATCCTGCGGAAAGAACAACATCTACGGTCATCCGGCGGACAGGGTCGTTGAACTTCTGGAGGATTCGGGTATAATATATGCTAGGACGGACGAGAGCGGAGCCGTGTACCTGAAGAAGGAGGAAGACGGCATGCTCATCTTCGAGAACGCGTCCAAAAGCACGCAATGGCATATACCAAAAACCCGGCAAACACCGAGCACCCCTCAAAAACAATAGTCAGGATGGCTGCATCCGCGGAGCAGACAGGCATCTGGCCGCGGACGGTATTGCTGTGCGGCAAGGAAGACCTGCTGGTGGACTGGAGCAAGGGCTTCCTTAAAGGTAAAGTCGTGTCTCCCGCCACGGAGGCACTGGACTGCGTAAGCTTTACGGGTGACGGAACAGACCTCTACGAAGTGATCGCGGCCTGCGAGACCGTGCCTGTCTTCTCGACGCGCAAGATGGTGATCGTGGACTGGCCGGAGCTCTTCGGAGCGCAGAATCCCAAAGGTCTGGACGCCGAAAGCTACAAGTCGCTGGCGGACTACATACCTAAGCTTCCTGAGAGCACTCTCCTGCTTTTCGTGTGCGCAAAGCCCAACAAGACGAGACCTCTCTACAAGGCAGTGGCTTCCTGCGGCATAGTCTACGACTTCGGTCCGCTGGACGACGCCACCCTTTCGGGATGGATGGCAAAGCGTTTCCGCGCGGCAGGCAAGAGCGCAGCGCCCAGAGACCTGATATCCATGGCCAGAATGTGCGGCTACGGGGACCCGGACAGGAACTACACCCTCCACAACCTCGAGAACGACCTTAAAAAGGTGCTCGCGGCATCGGACAAGGACGTCGTCACGCTGGACGAGATGATGGAGTACGCCGCCCCGCAGGCGGAGCAGAACGCCTTCAAACTGCTGGACAGCGCGTTCTCCGGAAACAAATCCGCGGCGCTGCAGATACTGGGCACGGTAATAGATACCCAGCAGCCGTCCAAGGAAGTCGGCGCCGTAATGAGCTTCCTTGGTCTTCTGTGCTCCCAGCTGGAGATAATGCTGGAAGCCCGCGAAAGAGAGGCCGCAGGACAGGATTTCTACACCATTGCCGGGGAGATGGGCACCAATGAGTACCGCCTGCGCAAGGCGATCTCATCCAGCCGCAGCCGCACGGTAAAGCAGCTGGCATCATGCCTGGACTCCGCGTTCCAGATGGAAAAAGACATAAAGAACGGCCTCATGACGCCGCGCATGGCAATGGAGCTGTTCATAGCCCAGCTCTGATCATATAAAACCGCGGTCCGCGGTCTTTGCTCAAAGCGGACCCCCATCATATAAATGGACTTCAAAGACCTTACAAGAAAAGAACGCTCCGAAGCGCTTGCGGCCCTTGGCGAAAAGCCATACAGGGAAAAGCAGATCTTCAAATGGATATGCGCGGGCACGGAGAGCTTTGCGGAGATGACGGATCTCCCGGCGGCGCTGCGCGAAAAGCTCGCGGAGCGCTATTCTTTCGGATGCGGCAAAGTAGAGCTCTGCCAGACGTCCGCGGACGGCACGTCAAAATTCCTCATCGCGTTTCCGGACGGCGAAAAAGCCGAGACCGTGTTCATGAGTTACGAATACGGCAACTCGCTGTGCGTCTCCACCCAGGTGGGCTGCAACATGGGCTGCGTGTTCTGCGCCTCCGGCATAGGCGGCAAAGTCAGAGATCTTATGGCCTGGGAGATACTGGAGCAGTACCTGCTCTGCGCCTCGTACACCGGCAAGCCCATCAACCACATAGTCCTTATGGGTATGGGCGAGCCAATGGACAACTACGGACAGGTGGCGGTGTTCCTGCGGCAGATACACGACCCCGCCGGCATAGGCCTCAGCTACCGCAGCATTACCGTCTCAAGCTGCGGGCTGATTCCTAAACTGGAACAGTTCGGGAAAGACTTCCCACAGGTGAACCTTGCCATATCCCTGCACGCCTCCAACCAGGAGACCAGGGAAAAACTGATGCCTGTAGCCAAAGTCTACAAGCTGGACGAGCTCATACCCTTCTGCCGGAAGCACGCGGAAGACACCGGCCGCCGCGTATCCTTCGAATACGCGCTGATCGCGGGCAAAAACGACACGGACGCGGACGCGAAAAAGCTTGCCTCACTGCTGCGAGGCCTCAACTGCCACGTAAACCTGATACCGCTCAACACCGTAACGGAGAGCGGCCTTAAGAGCAGCGGCAGACCCAGGGCGATGGAGTTCCAGAGCAAGCTGCTCGCTCTGGGCATCCAGTGCACCGTGCGCCGCCAGCTGGGAGCAGACATAGACGCCGCCTGCGGCCAGCTTAGGAAAAATCACCCAAATCGCCCTTGTTAACAGACCCCCCAACATCTATAATAGAATTGACGGAAGAAGATACTGAAGTCAGTAAAACTAAGGAGGACAAAGCATGGTCAAACTTCTGATCGGTCACAAAGGAAGCGGCAAGACAAAGAAAATGATAGACATGGCCAATTCCGGACTGAACACCGTTAAAGGAAGCATCGTTTTCATCAACAAGAACTCCCGCCTGATGTACGACCTTAAATACCAGATACGCGTCGTCTGCATGGAAGATTTCGAGCAGATAACAAACGTGGACGAGTACATCGGCTTCATATACGGCATCCTCAGCCAGGACCACGACATAGAGCTCATCTTCATCGACAGCGTCCTTAAGCACGTGGACATAAACTTCGCGGACATATAGGACTTCCTGGCCCGCGTGGACCAGATCTCCAAGGCGTACAACATAGATTTCGTGGTCAGCTTGTCCGCCAACAGGGAAGAGATAGGCCCCTGCATCGACAAGTACGAAGTCCTGAACTAAAATATCAAAAACATATGAAGACACTCAAAGACCCCGCTTTCCGGCGGGGTCTTTCTTTGCGCATGTCCCGGAAACCGGGATGGTATGGTCCGGT
>JAFZRK010000173.1 GCA_017619905.1 Bacillota bacterium | reverse complement strand
TCCTATGGTTATCATGTTGCCGGTAAGCTCCGGGCCGTTGTCTATGGGAACGCCCGCGCCGTTGAATATGCGGCCCAGCAGAGCGTCGGAGAAGGATACCATCATGGGCCTTCCCAGGAACTTGACCGGATCCGTGGTGCTTACGCCCTGGCCGCCGGCGAATACCTGCAGGGAAACTATGTCCTTGTCCAGTTTTATGACGTTCGCGAAGCTGTCGCCCACCATGGCGATGTCTCCGTACTTAACGCCTTCGGACCTTACGGTAACGACGTTTCCGACTATGGATTCTATCTTTGTGTATACCTTTTGCATCGGATCTACGCCTCCTTTACAGCGGCTCTGCTCTTGTAGAATTCCGCGACTTTCTTACCCTGCTCGTAGTACTCGGGCGTCTTGTAGACCGTTCCGTGCCAGTCCAGGAACTCCTGCCTCAGCTGGTTGAAGAAGGACCTTATGTCCTTCTTGTCGCTTATGTCGTACCTGGTCATGAGCGCGTCGTAGAGCACTTCAAACTCCTCGCGCTGTCTCTCGGGAACGCTTACGGCGTCCACCGGGTCGAAGGAGTTCTGCTGCAGATACACAGCGTCCAGAAGCTCGCCCTTCTGATAGACTATGTAGTCCTCGGAAGAAGTTCCTTCCTCGCCTACTACCTTCATCATCTGGTTGATCTCAGTGCTGCGGATCAGTATGGCGCGGGCTTCCTCCACCCTTGCCATATCTACTACGCCCTTGTATTTTGACCACGATTCCATCGGGTGGATCGCGGGGTACTTTCTGGAGTCGGAACGCTCTCTGGAAAGACCGTGGAAGGCGCCTACTACCTTAAGCGTGGCCTGGGTAACGGGCTCTTCGAAGTTGCCGCCCGCCGGGCTTACCGTTCCGCCTATGGTTATGGAGGCAATGCTGCCGTCCTTGAGACGCACCTTGCCGGCTCTTTCGTAGAAGGCCGCTATGGTGGAGTCCAGATAGGCCGGGAACGCTTCTTCGCCGGGTATCTCTTCCAGACGTCCGCTCATCTCTCTCATTGCCTGAGCCCAGCGGCTGGTGGAGTCGGCAAGCAGCAGGACGTCCAGTCCCATCTGCCTGTAGTACTCTGCCAGAGTTACCGCTGTGTAGCAGGAAGCTTCTCTCGCGGCTACCGGCATGGAGGACGTATTGCATATTATTATGGTTCTTTCGATGAGGGATCTTCCGGTCTTGGGGTCTTCCAGTTCCGGGAATTCCTTGAGTATCTCAACTACCTCGCCGGCACGCTCTCCGCAGGCCGCCACTATTACGACGTCCGCTTCGGAGTTCTTTGCCTCAAGGTGCTGAAGCACCGTCTTGCCCGCGCCGAAAGGTCCGGGAACGCAGAATGTTCCGCCCTTGGCTACCGGAAGGAAGGTGTCTATGCACCTGATCTTGGTGATCAGCGGTTCGTCCGGGTGCAGACGCTCGGCGTAGCACTTTACGGGCTCCTTTATCGGCTGCGTGAACACCATGGAAAGTTCCCTGGTGTCGCCTACGCTGTTCTCGATCACGGCTACCGTGGACCTTGCGTTGTAATTGCCCTTGGCTTTGATGGACTTTACAGTCCAGTCGCTGCCCTTGAGGGTGAACGGGACCATTATGCGGTGGGTAAAGAGTCCCTCCGGAACCGTTCCTATCGTGTCGCCCGCGACTACGCTGTCTCCGGGCTTAACGGCCGGTGTGAACTCCCACTCCAGATCCGGTATCGGATCCAGATACACGCCTCTTTCCAGGAAGAAGCCGCACTTCTCCGCAAGTTCCGGGAGCGGGTTCTGCAAACCGTCGAACACCTGGGTAAGGAGTCCGGGTCCAAGCTCCACGCTCATCAGCTCGCCGGTGAACTCCACTTCGTCGCCCACCTTGATGCCGTTGGTCATCTCGTAGATCTGCATGCTTGCGCTGCCGCTGCTTACGCGGATGACCTCGCCCTTAAGGCGCTTGCCCTCTACGAGGATGTATCCCACCTCGTTCTTGCGGATCGATCCGGTAAAGCTCACGTTGGCAAGGTTTCCGTTGATGCCTGTTACATGTCCTTTGATTATATCCATAAGCTCTCCCCGTTATAAGCTCGTGACCTGGTCTTCCAGATCTTTGAGAATATCGTTGAATTCTTTTTTACCTTTTTCTTTTTCGAAGCTGCTGACGCGCTCAAGGAGTTTTAATTTCAGCGCGTATCCGAACAGCACGTAGTCGTCGAAACTGTGCAGCCCCACCATCATGTCAAGCTGGTCGAACTCGTAGTCCAGAAGTATGCGCTCCGCGGTGAGCGGATCTTTGGAACTGATAGCTGCGGACGCCACGGACGCAGAGGCCGGCTCCTTGTCTGTGACAGCCGGATACGGCTTGCCCAGCTTTGCGCTCCTCTGGGAGTTGAGTTCCTTTGTAAGACCGTTATAAAACGCGCCCCACTCGTCCAGCAGAGGACCGTCCTTGGAGGAAAGGGTCAGCCCTTCCAGCAGTTTGTAGATCTCCTCGCTCACGTTCGCCTGGCACATCTTAAGAAATTCCGCATAGGAAAACGGCATTCCGCCGTCTGCGGAAAGCATCGGAAGGCTCGATATCAGGTAGTAATAAGAAGCCATCGCGCGCCCCCTCTTATAAGCTGAGGTCCTTGAAGTACGGCATCAGCATCTGGGTGATGACTTCGTCGGAGCAGTCGAAATAACCGGACCCGTCCTTCTCGGCCAGGCGGAAACCTGCCTTGACGTTCTTTACGGGCCTTATCTCCAGACCTTTCTTTATTTCGTCAGCAAGCAGCGCCTTAAGGCCGTCGCTTACATTGCTTACTTCCGCGGCGTACTTGGAGACGTCCTCGTCCGTGAGCACGGCCTTGATCAGCGAAGCCAGGGCGTCGCCGCTGAGCGCCTTGTCCACGTTGGCAGACAGGATCTTTTCGTACTCGGACTGTATTGCGGACTTGAACGAGAGCACGGCGTCGCGCTTTGCCTGCTCGGCGCTTACAAGGGCGTTCTCCTTAAGGGCGGCTATCTCCCTCTCGGACGTTTCCTTGGCCAGCTTCGCCTGGGATTCCGCCTTGGATATGATATCGGCGGCATTTTTGGTAGCTTCCGCGATTATCGCTTCCGCCTGGGCCTTAGCGGTGTCCACGCCCTCTTTCTTTATCGATTCTACAAGGTCTTTGATCTGCAGTTCCATCAGGTAACTACTCCTTTCAGTGACGGTTACATATATCTTTATTACTATATCACTTTGATGCACAAAAAGCATTCACTTTGTTTAGTATTTAGGCAATAAAATGTGCCGGACATGCTGCGCCCGCGGACACGCTTTCGCTTGGTTGGGAACCCTCCAGCGGTACTAAGCTCTGTCTGCGCCTTGCGGCTTGCCAGTCGCTAAGGACCGGGATCCCAAACAGTCAGCAGAACGCAGCATGACCGGCGTTATTGACTAAAAAAACAGAATCAGTTAGAATTTTTACCACAGAATAGTTGAAAGTGCGTATTAGCATGTCAGGAATCCAAGGATGACCGAGAACTTCGACCTTCAAAAGCATATAGAACAAGGCGTGGAAAAGATAATCGCGGACACGCTTAAAGCGACCCTAAGGGACCCCCGGGAGAGCGCTTTCATGGCGCGTTTCGCTGCCGCCGCGCGGAGGGCTTCCAAACGCAGACTGGAGCTGGAAAAAGAGGATCTGCACGTACCGGCTTTCCTTATCGCAAGCATAACCAGCAGCTGCAATCTGCACTGTACGGGGTGCTATTCGCGCTGCACCGGCGGAACGGAGGATACGGAGCCGCAGGAGCAGCTGAGCGCATCCGACTGGGAGCGCATATTCAAAGATGCGGAAGACCTTGGAGTAAGCTTCATAATGCTTGCGGGCGGCGAACCTCTGCTGCGCAGAACGGTCATAGAAGCCGCAGGCGAAATGCAGAGCATCTTGTTCCCTGTCTTTACCAACGGCACATTCATGGACGAGGGATACTTTGAGCTGTTCGACCGCTGCCGCAACCTGGTGCCTGTATTCAGCATCGAGGGCGGAAAGATCGCCACGGACGTAAGAAGAGGCGCCGGCGTTTACGATCAGCTGATGCGGAACATCGATACATTCAGCAGCAAAGGCCTTATATTCGGAGCGTCAATTACCGTCACAACGGACAACATCCGCGAAGTAACGTCGCGGGAGTTTCTGGACGGTCTTATGGATAAGGGCTGCAAGCTGGTGGTCTACATAGAGTACGTACCTGTGGACGAAGGCTCGGAGAGACTGGCACCCGGCGAACCGGAACGCAAGTACATGGAAGAGGCCATGGCGCGGCTCAGGAGCACCTACGACGCGGTGATGCTCTCCTTCCCCGGCGATGAACTGGCAATGGGCGGATGTATGGCTGCGGGGCGCGAATTCTTCCACATCAACTCTCACGGCGGAGCTGAGCCCTGCCCCTTCTCCCCCTACTCGGACGTGAACATAAAGGATACATCGCTGAAGGACGCGCTGAAGTCCGAACTGTTCCGCAGACTGCGCGCCGAAGGTCTTATAAGCGGAGAACACAAAGGCGGCTGTGTGCTCTACGAAAAACGCGAAGAAGTGGAAAAACTCGCAGGTCGGCAGTAGTCACGCCGGTTCCGCGCAAGAATAAAGCAAATAAAAAGCCCTTCCCTGTGCGGGAAAGGGCTTTTCTGTTTTCTTGTATTCCGGGGCTTCTGCAGAACCGCGAAGCTTTTTCGGCTTACAGTCCTGCCATCTCCATGAGGGTCGGGATCTTGGACTCCCAGCCCAGGGACATGATGTGAGCGCCCTGGCAATAGGGCTTGCACTCCCTGATGATGCGGGCCGCGATCTCAAGACCGGTGATGCCTGCCTTGGCTCTTTCCTTGTCGGCGGCCAGCTCGTCTATCATCTCCTGCGGAATGGATATTCCGGCAACGTTGTTGTTCATGAACTTGCACATTCCGGCGTTCTTCGGAATGATGACGCCGATCTGTACGGGTACTCCGAACTTGGAGGCCTTCTCCATGAACTTGATGAACTTCTCGGAGTCGAAAACTGCCTGGGTCTGGAAGAACTGAGCGCCCGCGGCGATCTTCCTCTCCATCTTGGCCAGCTGAGCGTCCACGGAGTCGCTGCAGGGGGATACTACTGCGCCCTTAGCCCAGGACGGAGCGTCTCCTACCAGCGCGTTGCCGCCCAGGTCCACGCCGGACTCAAGAGTGGTCATGGTGTGGAGCAGGGATACGGAATCCAGGTCGAATACCGGCTTGGCTTCCTTGTTGTCGCCCAGAGTGGTGTAGTCGCCGGTGAGGGCCAGAACGTTGTCTATGCCGAACATCGCGGAGGTCAGAAGGTCTGCCTGGATGGCTATCCTGTTCCTGTCGCGGCAGGTCAGCTGGAATATCGGGTTGAGGCCGGCGTCCTTGAGCGCCTTGCACATGCCCAGAGAGGACAGGCGCATTACGCTGGACTGGCAGTCGGTTATATTTACGGCGTGCAGCTTGCTGAGGTATTCCTTGGCTTCCTCTACCATGCCTTCTACGTGGCATCCCTTCGGAGGACCGACTTCAGCAGTTACTACAAATTCACCATTCTTAAATAATTCAGTGATCTTCATTACGTGTATCTCCTATCATTACTCAATTATAGTTTCTTTTGCTTCTTTTGTCGCTTCGAAAGTAGCGAAGTTGTGCATCTGCGTGGGGAAGTTGAACTCCGTAAGACGTCCTCTTTCCTTAAGGCGCCTGACGATCCTGTCCCAGCCGCATTCCATGTTCGGGTTGACTTCGCACTTTCCGTCCTTGCTGGTGCCTCCGCAGGGTCCGTTGACCAGGCTCTTGGAGCAGGCCGTTATAGGACAGATGCCTCCGGTGAGGTTCAGGAAGCATTCGCCGCACTGACCGCAGTCCACGGTGAGCGGGGTGACTCCCTGGAATCCCGGAAGGCGCAGAGTGTCGCAGGCCGCGTATACGGGCTTTTCCTCGAAGCGTTCGGCTACTGTCTGTACGCCTACGCCGCAGGAGAATACCAGTATGCAGTCCGCCTTCTCTATGTCCTTGCCGAACCACTTTATGCGTTCCTCAAGGTTGTCCGGGTTGCAGATGT
>JAFZRK010000172.1 GCA_017619905.1 Bacillota bacterium | reverse complement strand
GTAGGAGAAACGTTCTACATCCCGCTCCGGATGGCGGCAGACGCCGGCACGGAGCCGCAGGAGACCGGATCTGTCCCGGTGGCGGCATCCATAGAAGGAAGCTCCATAGTCGCATCCGCGGACCTCATTCCTCAGAGCGGAGAAGCGGAGACTGCCGCGGCTGACGCGGACGCGCTGAGCAGCGCGGACAGCAGGGCGGAAGGACAGACGGAAACGGAGGCGCAGACGGAGGACGTCATATCCAGATTCGCCGGCACTGACGAAACGCCGGAAGAGGCAGCGGACTTCAGCTTTGTCTCGCTGTATCTGGAAAAGACGCCCGGCCTGGTAAAGCACGACACTTCCGGCACGCTCACCGCGGAGGCCGGTTTCAAGAGCGTCGGCGGCGTCACGCTTAAGGACAGCAAGGACCTGATCCTGGGCGACAACGGCGTCTGGTACGGCTCGGAGGACTTCCTTAAGAACAGTCTGGGCATCGACGTGTACTACTCGGACGTCTGCGGTCTGTACGTAAGCACGGATCCGTCCGTGAGCGCGAAGCAGTGGGCGGACTCCAACCCCAACGAGACTTTCATTCCGGGCATGGCGCAGTACATACGCGTCATAAACCGCAGGATATCGGAAGAGACCGCGAAGGAGTACAGCTACCTGTTCTGCCACGTCGCGGGGCAGTACAGCACCCTGGATCCGTCGCTGATATTCGCGGTGGTGTGGACGGAGAGCACCTTCGTCTACAACGCAGGCACCAACGCCCTGGGGCTTATGCAGGCCCTGCCTAAATACGCTGCGGCCAGGGGCTACACCACGGCCATGCTGCTGGATCCGCATCACAACCTGGAGTACGGTGCGTACTTCCTGGACGGCCAGATAAGGGCCTTCGGGGGCAACGTGGTATCCGGGCTGGCGGCCTACAACATGGGTCCCGCAAGGGTGAACGGACCCAACCATCATACCGGATATACCAACGTGGTGCTGCGCCGCGTGGGACAGCTGGAAGACTGGTTGGCGTCAAGGGGCTGCGGCACGCAGTTCGTGGAACAGATAACTCTGATCGAACCGGAGGCGGAAGCTCCGGAACAGGAGACAAATGGTATATAAAGTAAAGCTTCAGGCCTTCGAGGGGCCGTTCGATCTGCTCGTCTACCTAATAGAGCAGAACCGGATGAGCGTCTACGACATAAAGGTCTCGGAGATCACAAGTCAATACATAGAGTACATCCGCGAAGCCGAGAGGTACGACGTGGAGATCGCCCAGGAGTTCATGGTGATGGCCGCGGAGCTTATCGAGATCAAGTCGCGCATGCTCCTGCCCAGAGCCGCGGAAGAGCCCGGCGAAGAGCTCATGGAAGACCCGCGCAGCAGTCTTGTGGCCAGGATACTGGAGTACAAGCAGTTCAAGGAGATAGCGGACTTCCTTAAGGAGCAGGAGGAGCTCAACCTGCACGTGCACTCAAAGCCGGCCGAGGACCTTTCCGAGTACACCGGCGAGAGCGAAGAGCTCCTCAAGGGCGACATGGACAGCTTCGCCAGGGCATTCATGGCTTTCCTGCTGAAGAAGCAGCGCCTGGAGGAGATGCACCGGACCTACGAACGCGTGGAGCGCGCCAGGATGTCCATGGAGAACCGCATAACCCAGATGACGCAGCTTTTCCGCACCAGAAAGACAGTGAAGTTCTCCGAAATGATAGCAAGCGACGACTCGCCCTTCAACAGGGTGATAACTTTCATGTCCCTGCTGGAGCTCTTAAAGCAGCGTTCCGTTACGGCGGAGCAGAAGAAGCGCTTCGGGGACATAACCATAAAGCGTGTGGATACGGGAGAAGCAAATGACTAAAGAAAAGATAAGATCGGTCCTGGAGTCCCTGATGTTCGTGATGGGAGAGCCCGTCCCGGCAAAGACGGCCGCGGAGCTTCTGAACGAACCGACCGCCGACATAGTAAAGATATTCAGAGATCTTGCGGAAGAGTACGAGGAGCGCGGCAGCGGCCTTCGCATACGCGAGATGGACAAGTGCTTCCAGCTCTGCACCAACGCGGAGAACGACGACTACATACGCATGCTCTGCACGCCTGTTAAGGAGCGCCGCCTTTCCCAGTCTTCGCTGGAGGTTCTGGCCATAATCGCCTACAAGCAGCCCGTCACCAAGGCGCAGATAGACGCGGTCCGCGGCATTCGCTGCGACAGGGTGCTTGAGAGCCTGATGCGCAGGGAACTCGTTGAGGAGAGAGGACGCAGCAGCGGAATAGGCCGCCCGTACCTCTACGGCACCACCAGGCGCTTCCTGGAGATCTTCGGCTTCGAGTCGCTGGACGACCTCCCGCTGATAGAAGACATAGACAGTCTGACGCTGGACGACGAAGACTTCGAGGAGCCCATGCCGGACCAGCTCACCATACCCGTAGGCGACGACCTGTAGCCGGAGGAACGGATGAGATCCCGTGAAAAGATGAAAGCGCTCGCCGCTGTCCTGGCAGTGGCTTCTATCGCGGCCTGCGTGGCGGGCATATTCATAACTGTAAAAGGAATAATAGAACTTGTGCATCTTATCGCGTCCGGAAGCGCGGTCCGCGCGGCTGTGGCCCCGGTGGTCACGGAACTGGCGGAGGGGCTTGTGCTGGGCGTGCACTATTTCTTCGTGTCCAAGTTCTTCATCCATTCCTTAAAGCACGGCGTGCCATTCACTCACGAGGGCGCCAGGGAGATTCTCATCCTGGGCCTTGAGAGCATACTGCTTCCCATCCTTGCCTGGATAGTGAGCGCCGTCGCCTATGCGGGAATAAAGACGCCGCTCATGGTGATGGGCATCTCCGTGTACGAGATAGTGCTTGGATTCGCGCTCATTCTCGCGTCCTACGTGGTGGACTACGGCACGGAAAAGATAGAGCTGGGCCACATAGGCCACGAGGAGATAAGGTATCTGGAGAAACACTACCCGGACGCGCTTAACGAAGCAAGGCAGGCCGTGGCGGAGATGCATCTGGCGGGCGCAAGGGACCATTCCGGCGATCTTGCGAAGGAGATCGGGGCGGACCCGCTGGCGAACGTCACGGACGCTTCGGACTACGTGGATCCGGAAAGCGGCGAATGCATACAGAACATAGTCTGATGAACAGGATAAACCTTACAGGAATAACCGACAACCAGCTTGCGCCGGTCTGCGCGCGTCTTCTGGAAAAGACGCCGGGACAGGCGCTTATACTTTGCCCGGGGCTTACGAGGGCGAAGAGGGTGGCATCCGATCTTGCGTTCTTTACGGACCGGAACATTTTTGTGCTGCCGGAACTTGACGTGGCGGCCCTGCGCTACGAGGCCAAGAGCCGCACGGAGCTGGACAGCGAGCTGTCCGCGCTGCGCGCTCTCTGCGAGGATGAAGAGGCGATAGTCGTGGCCCCGGTCCTGGGCGCTCTGCGCAAGATCGCTCCGAGGGACGTTTTCCTTCGCCGTGCTATGACGGTAAGGCCCGGCGATACCGTAGAAAGGGAGAATCTTATCTCCGCGCTCTCCGAGATGGGCTACGAAAGGACCTACTCCGCAGAGGCCTGCGGACAGTTTGCCGTAAGGGGCGACATAGTAGACGTCTTCGTACCCGGCGCGAGCATGCCGGTAAGAATAGAGTTCTTCGACGACGAGGTGGACTCCTTGAGGATGTACGACCCGATGTCGCAGAGGTCCTCGGAGACGCTGGAGTCCATAAGCATCTATCCGGCTCAGATCGTGGTGCGCTCGGAGGCGGAGAACGCCAGGGCAGCGGCCGCGGTAAGAAAAGCCATGAAGGACGTCCCGGACCGCAGGGACTACCTGCTGGACTGCATAGAGCAGGGCATAAACGACCAGTATCTGGAGGGCTTCGTGTCGTACTTCTACGACAGGTCCGGCCTCATATTCGACTATTTCACCAAGCCCTCCGTCATAATGGCGGACGACCCTGCGCGCATAGGCGAGGTCCTGGACTTCTATGAAAAAGAGCAGGAAGAGATAATAAAGCAGACGCTGGAGAAGGGCAGCGGCGCAGTGTCGGACGCGGCCAGCCACCCGGACCCGGAAGACCTGCTTAAGATTAACGACATGGACGCGGCGTCCGGAATCTACTGGTGCACGCCGTTTTCCCAGAGCATAAGGTTCGCGCCGCAGCTGGATGCCATAGAACACGTTGAGGCCAGGCAGGCGCCCGTGTTCGCAGGCCACATGGACGACTTCGAGCGCGAGCTCAAGCATTTCATCGGCGAAGGATACAAAGTGACCATCGCCTGCCAGACCCCGGACCGGCTCGTAAACCTTAAGGAGTTCCTGTCCAGAGCGGGCCTTGAGAGCAAGGTGGAGCTGCGCGATGGATCGCTGGTCTGCGGCACCGTCTTCCCCAAGGAAAAGGAAGTCTTCCTTTCCGAGAACGACATCTTCGCGAGGAGTAAGAAGACGCGCCGCAAGCGCGGAAAAGGCACTGAGATAAAAGTCTTTACGGACATCAAGAAGGGCGACTACGTGGTGCACGACGCTCACGGCGTGGGGCGCTTCACAGGCATAGAAAAGCTTACCGTGGACGGCAGCACCATGGACTACCTTAAGATCCAGTACGCCGGCGCGGACGTGCTCTACGTGCCCGTGGATCAGCTGGAGAACATCCAGAAATACGTGGGTTCCGAGGGCATAGAGCCAAAGATTAACAAGCTCTCCGGTACCGAGTGGCAGCAGACCAAGGCCAGAGCC
>JAFZRK010000171.1 GCA_017619905.1 Bacillota bacterium | reverse complement strand
CGTTTGCTGTTCCTGCCGGGACGCTTACGGTGCAGGAGACCGCTTCGCCCGAGGGATATCTTTTGGACGGTACAGTCCATACGGTGCATCTGACGGTGACAGCGGACGGCGAAGTGAGGCCGGACAGCTCGGACGGCAAGGTTAACGGCGCGTGGCAGCTGGATCTTATCGCGGACGAGGAGGTGCTTCGAAGCGGTTCGCTTGAAATACAGAAGACCGATTCGGAGACCGGCGAAGTGCCTCAGGGCGGAACGTCCTTCGAAGGCATTGAGTTTACCGTAAAGCTTGCCGAACATCCGGACAATGCCGCCTCTGTGGTGGTCGACGGAGAAGAGTTCGCGCAGGGGCAGATAATACTGACCGTCAGTACCGGCGCGGAAGGCCGCGCCTCTGTCCCGGAAGGACTGCTGCCGTACGCGTATTATACGGTGGAGGAGAGCTTTGTGCCTGAGTCCTGCGGCATGATTTCGAGCGGATGGAGCGCCACGGTATTCCTGTCCGGTGGAACGGTCTATGTAACTGCGGCCAACAGTACCGTAAGAGGGGGAGTCGGTTTCGTAAAACGCGATGCGCAGACGGGTCTTTCCGAGCCCTGGGAGGGCGGCACGCTCGAGGGCGCACGGATAAGCATCTTCAGCGATAACGACGGTCCGGTCATCGTAGGCGGAGAGACGTACAGCAGGGGCGACGTAGTGCTTGTCCTTACCACGGATGCTGAGGGGCGCTGCGCAACGGAGCCGGACGCGCTGCCCTACGGCAGATACTACGCGTTAGAGACCGCGCCGCCGGACGGCTACTTCATCAACAGCGAATGGCGCGCGGAGTTCACCGTTGAAGAGGAGGGCGTGATCGTGGAGACGGAGCCGCTGGACGAGACGCCGGATATTCCGGAGCCGGAACCTGAGCCGGAGCCGGAACCTGAGCCGGAGCCCGAACCCGAACCGGAGCCGGAACCCGAACCTGAGCCGGAGCCCGAACCGATTCCCGAACCCGCTCCGACGCCCGTCCTTGAACCTGAGCCGGAGCCGGAACCGATTCCCGAACCCGCTCCGGCGCCCGTCCTTGAACCTGAGCCGGAGCCGGAACCGGAATCCGAGCCCGAGCCGGAACCCGCCCCGGAGACCGGAGACCGGCTGGAACTGGCCGTGTATGCGATCGGAACAGCAGTTCCGGTGCTTGTTCTGGCATCGCTGCTGTTCAGGAAGAAAGATGGTAACAAATGAATTCCATAAACAGTTTTGGACTTTGGGACTTTCTGTCAGAAACACCGGAAAAAAAGTATTCTGCAAAGGATGGAAATGTTCACTTGACAGATGATTGCCCCAGAGTTACCATACCTCTCCTGGACCGGATCGCAGGAAGGTAAAAGGATGGCACAAAGAACACCAAAAACCGTAAGGTTCATGGGGAAAAGCGACCCTACGCAGCTTCTTTACGGGAAGGAGTATGAGGTCCTGTCGGTAGAAGACGGCTGGTACAGAATAATAGACGAAGAAGGCAGCGATCCGTACGAAGAAGTTCAGGGATATCTGTATCCTCCGGGCGTCTTCGAAGTGGTAAGTTTCGCCTGACGATCTGGATAGAACGGGACAGGCAGGATCCGCCGGAATCGTCTTCTTCAAGTTTAATAAACGGGCGTTTTGTAGTATAATAACGGCGGAGCAAATAATGCTCCGCTGTATTTTTACAGCGCACCAAACAGTTTACGGAACAAGGGTAAATCATGAAACTACTGCATCTGTCGGACCTCCATCTCGGAAAGCGCGTCAACGAGTATTCCATGCTGGAGGACCAGGAGTACATCCTTAAGAAAATACTTAACATCATAGACGAAGAACGCCCGGAAGGCGTCATCATAGCGGGGGACGTTTACGATAAGTCCGTGCCGTCCGCGGAGGCTGTCGCTCTGTTCGACGACTTCCTGGTGTCGCTCGCCGCGCGCCGTCTCCGGGTGTTCGTCATAAGCGGCAATCACGATTCCCCGGAGCGCATCGCGTTCGGGTCCAGGATCATGGACGCGGGCGGTATCCACATGTCGCCTGTGTACAGCGGCAGGATAGATCCCGTGCGCCTCAGCGACGCTTACGGGGAGATCTGCGTATACATGCTTCCGTTCATAAAGCCGGCCCACGTGCGCCGCTGGTTCCCGGACGAGGAGATCAAGAACTACACGGACGCTCTTGGATGCGCCGTCTCCCACATGGATATAGACACTGCGAAGCGCAACGTACTCGTTACGCACCAGTTCGTTACCGGCGCCTCGCGTTCCGAATCGGAGGAGGTATTCGTGGGAGGCACGGAGAACGTGGACGCGGAGGTGTTCGACCCCTTCGATTACGTGGCGCTGGGGCATCTCCATTCGCCCCAGAACTGCGGACGCGACACGGTGCGCTACTGCGGCACCCCGCTCAAATACTCGTTCTCTGAGGCGAAGGACAGGAAATCCGTCACGGTAGTGGAGCTTCTGGAAAAAGGGAACGTGTCGTATAAGACCGTCGATCTGCTTCCCCGCCGCGACCTTGTGGAGCTGAAGGGGACCTACGCGGAGCTCACCTTAAAGTCGTTCTACGAGAATACGACCTGGCAGGAGGACTACACTCACATTACGCTCACCGACGAGGAGGATATTCCGGACGCCATCGGGAAGCTCCGCGTCATCTATCATAACCTTATGAAGCTGGACTACGACAACAAGCGCACGCGCTCCGGCGCGGTCATAACGGGCGCTTCCGATGTGGAGACCAAGACCCCGTACCAGTTGTTCGCGGAATTCTACGAACTGCAGAACAACCAGCCGATGAGCGAAGAGCAGTCCGCATACATGAAAGAACTTATCGAGAAAACGTGGGAGGCAGAAAAATGAGACCTCTTAAGCTTACTGTGTCCGCATTCGGGCCCTATGCAGGCACTGCCGTGCTGGATCTGGAATCCCTCGGAAAGAGCGGGCTGTATCTTATAACGGGAGATACCGGCGCCGGCAAGACAACCATCTTCGACGCAATAACCTTCGCTCTGTTCGGCGAAGCCAGCGGAGCGAACCGCAGTTCCGCGATGTTCCGTTCCAAGTACGCGTCTCCGGACACGCCGACGGAGGTGGAGCTTGTCTTTTCCTACGCCGGAAAGACATACACCGTAAAGCGCAACCCGGACTACGAAAGGCCGAAGTCGAAGGGCGAAGGCACCACTAAACAGTCCGCCGACGCCCAGCTGACCTATCCGGACGGCAGAATCGTCCATAAGGTCCGCGATGTCAACAGTGCAATTCGCGAAATACTCGGTGTCGACCGCGACCAGTTCATGCAGATAGCCATGATCGCGCAGGGCGACTTCCTTAAGCTGCTGCTTGCGCCCACGGATGAAAGGAAAAAGATATTCCGTCAGATATTCAAGACGGAGCTCTTCCTGGAGCTTCAGGAGAAGCTCAAGTACGACGCCAAGGAGCTCGGAGGCAGGTGCGCGGCCGCGAGAGACAGCATAAGGCAGTACATCAACGGCATGGACGTTCCTGCGTCGGACGTGCTCAGCATAGAGGCGCAGAAGGCAAAGTCCGGAGAGCTTCCGACCGCGGACGTTGTAGAACTGCTGGAAAAGATGATAGAGCAGGACGAGACCGCGGAGCAGTCAGCTGAAGGGCAGAAGGACGCCGCCGGCGAAGAGCTCGGAGAAGTCAACGAATTGATCGGAAAGATAGACGCAAGAGAACAGGCCGTAAAGGCCATAGAACAGAACCGGGCTGAGCTAGCGAAGGAAGAAGAGCGGTTCGCGCTCCTGAAGCAGAGACTGGCTGAGGCGCAGGCAAAGGAGCCAGAAGCGGAAAAAGCGTCCGCCGAAAAGGCGAAGCTGGAAGCGGAACTGCCGCGTTACGACGCCCTGGACGCGCTGTCAGCGGAGATCCGGACCGCCGGAAACAAACTTGAAAAGAGCAGAGCAGAACAGGCAGCAAAGAAAGAGCAGATCGGCCTTGCCGCGCAGACGATCGCGGCTCTTAAGGAAGAACTTGCGGCGCTGGCCCGCGCCGGAGAAGAGAAGCAGAAGTACATATCCTAGAAGGAGAAGGCAGTGGATCGCAGGACGAAAGCGCAGGACCTG
>JAFZRK010000170.1 GCA_017619905.1 Bacillota bacterium | reverse complement strand
GCCTCAAGGCGAAGAAGCCCGTCATCATCAACCTCGAGAACCTCGAGACCGATGTGGCGAGAAAGATATTCGACTTCCTCTCCGGAGCCACCTACGCGCTCAACGGAAACGTCCAGAAGGTAACGAACAACATCTTCGTGTTCGCGCCGGAGAACGTAGACGTTACATATAAAGACAGCACCAAGCAGGTCGCCGCTCCCGACAGCTCAAAGAGCATGTGGAGATAAGCCGGAGGGCCTGCAGAAATGCTGCTCGGACTGATAAGATCGGCCCTGTATCTTGTCTACAGGGTCGCCGATCTTTCTATACTGGTCTACTGCATCGCTACGTGGTTCGTAAGGCCCGGCAACAGGGCTTACGACTATTTCGTCAAGCTTGCACGTATAGTGGAACCTATGCTGCTTCCTGTCCGGAAGCTTCTGTACAGGTTCAATATTAATCTGCCTATAGATCTGTCGCCATGGATAACGATGATCCTTTTAGGAATCGTTTATCGTCTGATAGCGGCATTTCTGTATTAGGAAAACAGGAGGATTCATATGATCACACCTCAGGAGATACAGGAAAAAGTATTCGACAAAGCCGTAAGGGGCTACAACGCGGACCAGGTCGACGTATTCCTGGACGAACTCACCACTTCCCTGGAAGAGCTTCTGTCCGAGAAGGCGGCCCTGGAGGAGACTCTTGCCGCTGCCAACGCCAAACTGGACGAGTACAAGGCGCAGGAAGGAGCTGTAATCAGGACTCTGGAATCCGCCAAGGGCCTTATGAACGAGATCTCTGCCAGCGCGGAGAAGCGCGCGGACATCATAATGAAGAACGCGCAGCTCAACGCGGATCAGCTCATCCGCTCCGCTCAGGAGAGCGTTGACCGTCTCAAGGACGAGGAGAAGGATCTGGGCTACAGAGTCGCTTCCATAAAGAACCGCTTCAGGAACATCCTTCAGGCGGAACTGGACCGTTTCGACAACATGAGTCAGGATATATTCGGAGCGTTCCCGTCGGTATCCGAGGACGAGCCGACTGAGACCTCGAAATCTCTTGAAAAAGAGCTGACCCAGGTGATCGCTAAAGAATAATGATCTGTTTCGGCGCGGTCACGGTCTTCATAATCGCTGCAGACCTTATAACCAAAGCTCTTGTTGTTTCCGGGATGGAGATCAATTCAACGATCACCGTCATACCCGGTGTTTTTGACCTGACCTACATCATCAACCGGGGAGCCGCCTGGGGCATACTGGCGGACAAGAAGGCGCTGCTTTCCGTCTTTACAGTCGTTGTCCTTGCGGCTCTTGTTTATTATGTCGTAAAGAAGCATAAAAGCATAAGCCGCCTGGAGCTTGTTTCCATAGCGATGATAGTCGGCGGGGGCATAGGCAACCTCATCGGACGCGTCTTCGACGGATACGTCGTGGACTTCATTAATCTGCGTTTCGTGTCGTTCTTCAACATCTTCAACATTGCGGACATAGGCATTACGGTCGGCTGCGTCCTTCTGCTTATAAGCGTATTGTTCTTCAGCAAGAAGGAGCCAGCAAGGGAAGCCGCTGATTTGGCACTGGATGAGGAACACGCTGCTCCGGAAAAGGCGGAAAACGATGGATGAGAATGCCGTCTTCAGCTTCGTGATAGACGCGGACTACGACCGGCAGAGAGCGGACGCGGTCCTTTCCTCACTAATGGAGGACGTTTCCAGAAGCTATATCCAGAAGCTGATAGCCGGAGGCGCCATGAAGGTCGATGGCAGCGCGGAGGTCTCCAAAAAGCTTCTGCTGAAAGCCGGTCAGACCGTTGAACTGACTATCCCTCCGGCCGTACCGTGCGAAGCTCAGCCGGAAGACATTCCGCTGGACATAGTCTTCGAAGATGAAGACCTTATCGTTGTCAACAAGCCCAAGGGCATGGTCGTTCATCCTGCTGCCGGAAATCTGAGCGGAACGCTTGTAAACGCGCTGCTCTTCCATTGCGGAAAGCTCTCCGCCATCAACGGTGTGGAGCGTCCCGGAATAGTCCACAGGATAGACAAGGATACATCCGGTCTTCTTGTGGCAGCAAAGACCGACGCGGCTCACAGAGGCCTTTCGGAGCAGTTTGCCGAACACAGCATCACCCGGCTTTACAGAGGAGTATGCTTCTTCGGTCTTAATGACGACAGCATCACTATAGACGCGCCGATCGGACGCGATCCCAGAAACAGACTGCGCAACGCAGTGGTGCCGGACGGAAGGCACGCCGTTACGCACATCAATGTCCTTAAAAGATATAAAGGTTATACAGAGTTCTCCGCTAAACTGGAGACAGGGAGGACTCATCAGATAAGAGTTCACATGGCGTACATCAGCAGACCCCTTTTGGGAGACGAGCTCTACGGGCCTGCAAGGCAGCCGTACAGGACGAACGGACAGATGCTCCACGCGGAAGTGCTGGGCTTTGTCCATCCCGTGACGGGCCAATACATGGAATTCAGCGTTCAGCCGCCTGGTGAATACCTGAACGTCCTCGCAAAGCTGCCGGAATAGGAGATCAACATGAGAAAAGAAAGAAGAGACGCTGTAAGGATCACGGACGTAGACGGTCTGCATACCATTCTGCCTTATGTAATGCCCAGCAGGGCCGCGGCGGAAGTATCGATGCAGGAAGTCTTCGACATCACCGATCTGAATGCCTACATGAAGAGAAGGAACGAGGAAGAGGGCACCAACCTGAAGCTTTTCCACGCTATATGCACCGCTGTCGCCAAGACCGTTTACTGGAGGCCCAAGCTCAACATATTCATCTCCGGCAGAAGGTTCTGGCAGAGGAAGGACATCATCCTTGCGTTCATCGTTAAGCGCAAGTTCGAGGATACTTCCGAAGAGTCGCTCATGTTCCTGAAAGTCAAACCGGACATGACTCTGGATACCGTTTCAAAGAAGATACTCGGTGAAGTCCACGAGCTTCGCGAGAACTCCGGAAAGAACGACATAGGCGACATGATAAACATCTTCGCCAAGATACCGCATTTCCTGCTGCGCATCATATTCAAGATCCTGGGCTGGCTGGAATACTTCGGCCGCATGCCCAAGGCCTTTGCCGACGGCGATACGAACTACGCCTCTGTGCTTCTTTCCAATCTGGGAAGTATAAAGTGCGGTTCCGTATATCACCATCTTAACGACTACGGCACCAATTCCATAGTGGCTACCATAGGAACCACTCACAACGCGCTTAAGTACGGAGACGACGGACAGGAACACGTCCGCGAAGTCGTGGACATGCAGGTGACTCTGGACGAGCGCATAGCTGACGGCTTCTACTTTGCAAGATCCTTGAAGCTTATAAGCTATCTGCTGGAGCATCCGGAAGAACTGGAACAGCCCATAAGCACAGAACCGTCCGAGGGCGCGGTCGCTGCTGTCGGCGGCAAGCTGTGATATTACTCGATGATTCTTGTGTGCTTCGATAGATGGACATTAAGTACTTCGAACAATACGGAATAACCGCTGGAATAACGCAGGTACCGGACCGCTCGGACGTGCGGCGCGCCGCCATGGCTAAGGAACTGGAAGAACAAGACGGTTTTCTTATAAGACCTTGTCTTACCCACAGTACCAACGTGTATCCTATAACCTGGCAGTTTCTTGACGACAAGCCGTCGTACATAGAGATCGAAGACTGCGACGGAATGGTTACAGACGTCCGCAACGTTGCGCTTACCAGCACACACGGAGACTGCATCCCGCTGTACGCCTACGATCCTGTCAAGAAGGTCATAGGGCTTGCTCATGCAGGTTGGCGAGGCACGGTCGACGGCATAGCCGCTGTCCTTGCGTTTACCATGTTAAAGCTCTTCGACTGTGATCCGGCGGACATACATACAGTCGTGGGGCCGGGGATAGGCCGCTGCTGTTTCGAGGTCTCGGAAGACGTCGCCCGGGAGTTCATAGAAAAGCTTCCGTGGTGCGAAGACTACATAGACGAGTGCGTCGTGCCGGGCAAATACATGATAGACCTTAAAGGCATCAACGCAGAGTTCTTCAGGATGTTCGGCATCGTTAACACGGAGATAAGCCCGGTCTGCACCTACGAGGACGAAAACTGCTGGTCCTACCGGCGCGACGGCACAGACAAGCGCATGCTGGCATACATAAAATTATAAATGATTGTAACCAAACCCCTTATGATCCGTCTTTATAGGTATAAGGGGTTTTTATATACGGAGGTCAACATGAAAAAAGTATTGTCAGTCGTTCTTGCGGCGTGCATGATCCTTGGACTTGCGGCTTGCGGAAACGGCACTAACAGCGGCAACGCAGTCGTAATTAACGACGTTCCCGAACCGCAGCCGAAGCAGGACTACGCATTATCTTCCATAGTCCTTCCGGTCGCGGTCAGCTATCCGAACGAAGAAGACTTTGATAAGGACGGCCGCTATGATTATTCAGCAGCGCGGCAGGCATGGGACGAGTGGGGCGAACAGGCAGCCGCAAAGGAAGCGCTCGCTCAGATCTACAAAGGGAAGCTGGATCATTATCTAAAACTGTCCAATGAGTATCTTAAGGGGCTTGACGGAAAGAACGCAGTCTGCTCTCCGCTTAACATCTACTTCGCTCTTGCCATGCTCGCGGAATGCGCCGCAGGCAATACCAGAGCTGAGATACTCGACGTTCTGGGTGCGGCAGACATTAACGAACTGAGAACGACTGCCAAAGCGCTCTGGGAACAGACGTATTATTCAGGAGATGGTTACACCACTGAGCTGGCTTCGTCCATCTGGCTTAACAACAACATCATGGGAACCATTCCGGAGTTCGATGATGAGACGCTTGCAACGCTGGCCATGGAGTATTATGCCACGGCATATACCGGAGATGCTGTCGACAAAGGTTTCAGCCGCGCTTTCAAGGACTGGCTCAACGATCACACAGGAGGGCTCCTTAAGGATCAGGTGGAGTCGCTTGATTACTTTGAATCGGACCTTGTTGCTGCGATCGCTACTACAGTCTATTTCAAGGCCTCCTGGGCTGACGAGTTCCCCGATTATCTCACAGTGGACGACGTATTCCACGCAGTTGCTGGCGAAAAGACAGTTTCTTTCATGCGTATTACCGAAACGCTGCGCATGTACACCGGTGAAGGATACACAGCGGTTTTCGTCCCGTTCAGCGCTGTCGGAGGAATGTGGATAATGCTTCCGGACGAAGGTATAAGTCCCGAGCAGCTGAACGCTGACGGAAAGATCTTCGATCTGACCGCTAAAGCTTTTGATGATCCTGTCGATGACTTGTCTGACAACGGTTTCGATTACTGCAGTGTCGCCTTGACCCTTCCGAAATTCGACGTTGACGCGAAGATAGATCTTATCGAGATACTTGTGCGGATGGGCATTCGAGAAGCGTTCATAGAAGTGGCTGCGGATCTGAGCAACCTGATAAAGAACGTTCCGGCGTACGTGTCCGACGTTACTCACGCCGCAAGGGTAAAGATAGACGAGAAGGGCTGCGAAGCAGCTGCGTTCACAGTCATCCTGGTCCAGGCCGAGGGCATGCTTTCGGAACCTGTCGAGTTCAAGGTCGACAGACCGTTTGCCTTTGCGATAACCGGCTCCGACGGACTTCCGCTGTTCACCGGCATCGTAAACGAACCGTAATTAAAAGATAGATTGTAACAGAAAAGCGGCCTGCACATATAGCGGGCCGCTTTGCATTTGCGTAAACAGCTGTTACTCCAGGTTCTGGATCTGCTCGCGTATCTTCTCGATCTCGGCTTTAAGGATAAGCACCTTATCTGTAATGGAGATGTCGTTTGCCTTGGAGCCGATCGTGTTGGACTCGCGGTTCATCTCCTGGACAAGGAAATCGAGATTTTTGCCTACAGGGCCGCCTTTGTCCAGTATGCCCTTAAGCTGCGCGCAGTGGCTCATTAGCCGGACGATCTCTTCCGTAATGTTAGCTTTGTCCGCAAACACTGCTGCCTCGAGCATTATCCTGTCTTCCGGGACTTCCGTTACACCGTCCAGCAGCTCGTTTATGCGGGCGCGTATCTTATCCGCGTATTCCTTCTGAAGCTGCGGCGCGCGCTCTTCTATTACGGAAACGGTATCTTCTATAAGCTTGCCTCTGGCTCTTATGTCTTCTGCAAGCTTTTCGCCCTCGGTCGTGCGCATCCTGTCGTAGTTATCAAGAGCGTTATCCAGCGCAGCCAGAAGAGCGGCAAGTATTTCCTCCTCGTCTTCTGTGTCCGGTACGACCCTGAGTACCTCCGGCATGTTGGCGATGAAGTGTATGTCGATCTCGCCTACGATGCCGGGAATCTGCTGTTTGAGCTCGTTCAGACTGTCGAAGTAGGCCTGCGCGGCGTCCTTGTTGAGGCGTATCTTCTGCGTGTCCATCGACAGTTCGTCGCACATTACAGACAGTTCTATTTTGCCTCTGCTGATAGATTCCTTGATGCGGGACTTGAGTTTCTCCTCGGCGAACTGATAGCGCCGTGGCATTTTTACGTTGATCTCGCAGAAACGGTGGTTGACCGAACGGATCTCGCAGACTGCGCTGCGCTTTTCGTCGGTGGATTCTCCGCGGCCGAAGCCGGTCATAGATTTGATCATAGAAAGATCCTTTCAATAATGTTAAAATGTGTTCAGGATCCGCGCTCCCAATACCGGCCGGATCTCTTATGCTGAATATTGTAGCACATATAGAGAATAATTACAGTATAAATGGCTTACGACGGACTGATGACGGCAGCTGTGCTGTCTGAGATGAAAAACGCCCTTGAGGGCTCAAAGATAGAAAAGATAAGCCAGCCGGAAACGGACAGGATCGTAATGCAGCTGCGCACGCAGAGCGGCCGCAGGAAGCTTCTTCTGGACGTTTCCCCGCAGGGCAGCAGGGTGCAGTTCACGGACCTGGATTTCGAGAACCCGCAGACGGCTCCCAATTTCTGCATGCTCCTGAGAAAGCACATACAGGACGGAGTCATAACCGCTGCCCGCCAGCACGGCATGGAACGCCTGATAGAGCTTGATATAAGCACCATCAACGAAATGGGCTATTCGCAGCTAAAGCGCCTCGTAGTGGAGACCATGGGCAAGCACAGCAACATAGTGCTCCTGGACGCTGAGAGCGGAAAGATGATCGACAGCATCAAGCGCGTTTCCATAGACATCAACCGCGTGCGTCAGATACTTCCGGGCGTGATCTACGAGTATCCGCCTGTCGGAAATCTTTCAAACGACAGGGGCTACGGTCCCACGACCAATGCAGCGATAGAGAACGGAGCCGTCATTCCTCAGATTCCGGAGAGCAGTCCGGAAGGAATCAGGACCTTCGTCTATGTCGCTAAAGACGGTCAGCCGAAGGACTTTCACGTCTTCCGCATGCCTCAGTATATTTCCGGATTTGAGGAGAAAGAGTTTCCGTCCCTCTGCGAGGGAATGGACTGGTTCTACAGCCGCAGGCAGTCCACCAACAGGCAGATACAGCGTGCCTCTGACCTTTCCAGACACGTAAATTCGCTTATCGACAAGTATCTCCTTAAGAAGCAGCGCCTTCTGGAGGAGATAAAGAAAGCTGACAACGCGGACATCTACCGCCTTAAGGGAGAGCTCCTGAACGCGAATCTTCACCTTGCGTCTCCCGGCGCTAAGAAGGTCAAAGTGATCAGTTATTATGACGGTTCGGAGCTTGAGATAGAACTTGATGAAAAGGTCTCTGCGGCAAAGAACGCGCAGAACTACTATAAAAAATACGCTAAGCTCAAGTCTTCCAAAAAGGAAAAGGAAGCGCAGCTCGCTTCCTGCGAGGCGGATATCGACTACCTGCAGTCCGTTCAGGCGATGGCGCTGAACGCCTCAACGGGCGAGGAACTGGACGCCATTAAGGACGAACTGGCCGCCGAGGGTTTTGTAAGGCAGCGTTCGGAGCAGAAGAAAAAGAAGAAGTCCAAGCCGTCTCCGAGGCGGTATAAGCTGCCTTCCGGGCTGGAAGTCCTTGTTGGAAGGAACAACAGCGAGAACGACTACATAACCTTCAAACTGGCGCAGAAGACGGACTGGTGGTTCCATTCCAAGGATATTCACGGTTCGCACGTAATACTTGTATGCAACGGCATCGATCCTTCGCCGGAAGACATGTACGGAGCCGCTGCCATAGCCGCATGGTTCTCCAAGGGAAGGGAGTCGCAGAACGTGCCTGTGGACTACGCGCCCGCCAGATACGTTAAGAAGCCGTCAGGCGCAAAACCCGGAAAGGTCATCTTCACGAACAACGGAACGGTCTGGATAGACCCCAAGGATCCCGAAGGAAAAGAAGATAGGTAAAAACGGTACAGACATTTCCCGCAGGCATTGACCGGCGTCCTTACCGGTGGTATATTCCACTTGCGCGCAGAAAAATCAAAATATTGAAGATCCGTCATTGGACAGCCGCTCGGCCGGCGGCTGTTTTATTGCGCGCATCTTTCATCGCAGACACTGTCTGTTTTTTTGTTATTGTACTTGAATCTGCGGTCCAACGTGATATATACTAATTGAACGATTCCAGACAGTCGTCAGAGGTGATCATGAAGCAGGGACGTTTATTCGTAATATCGGGACCTTCCGGAGCCGGCAAAGGCACCATCTGCAAAGCTCTGATAGAGAGCGGCGCAGCGGATCTTTCGGTCTCCATGACCACAAGAAAGCCGCGCGGCATAGAGCAGGAGGGGATACACTACTATTTCGTATCCCACGAGGACTTTCAGAAGGCCATAGACGAAGGAAACATGCTGGAGTGGGCCGAGATATACGGCAACCGCTACGGTACGCCTAAAAAGCCCGTTCTCGAAAAGCTTGCCCGGGGCCACGACGTCATCCTTGAGATAGAGATGCAGGGCGCCATGCAGGTAAAGGAGAGCTATCCCAAGAGCGTTCTGATATTCGTGCTTCCTCCGTCCATCTCAGAGCTTCGCAAACGTCTCATCGCCAGAGGCACCGAGACGCCGGAACAGATAGACCTCCGCACCAGGACCACCCTGGACGAGATCAAAAGAATCAAGGATTACAGCTATTTCATAGTTAACGACGACCTGTCATCCGCCGTGGAGGACGCCCGCATCATAATGAGCGCCGAGCACCTTCGCGTGGAGGATCAGGCCGAGGAAATAATCAACAGATACGAAAGCGAGGTAGAATAATGCTTCTTTATCCTTCCATAGACCTTCTCAAGACTAAAGTCGACAGCAAATATACGCTTACCATCATGGCCGCCAAGAGGGCCAGGGACATAATCGACGGAAAGCCCATGCTCGCCATCTGCGACGTGGAAAAGCCGATAAGCGTTGCCACGGAAGAGATCGCCGATGATTTCATCAGCTACAAGAGAGACGAGGAGTAGAGATGTCCCAGTATTACCGCATGCCTCCTCAGAATCAGAACAACGACCAGAGGCAGACGCAGCAGCAGAATACTGCCGCCCCGAAGCAGACCATGGGGAAGATGATCTTTAAGATAGCGCTTGGCGCCATAATCATCGTCGTCGGGCTGGAGGATCTGTTCACTGATTTTTTCTCTTCTCTGGTAATGATCATCGTGGGCGCGGCATTCGTCGCCTGGGGTCTAATTCCTTATCTTGAGGAGAAGCGCAGGCAGAAGACCGAGGAGACCGAAAAGATACTCAACGCCAAGGTCCCCGGTTTCGACGAAGAAGACGAAGCGGAAAAGCTCGCCAAAAAGTATTACGATAAATAACAAAAAATGTCTGCCGGCGCGTAAAAAACGCTTGCAATTCCATATATCTTAAGGTAATATACATCCGTTGCGCACTTAAGCGCAGCGGATTTTATTATGCACACCGAAAGACCAGAAGCATGCGGTGCCCGCAAGGGTTTAAGTGCTTAAGCGTCTTTGGTGGTAGTTCAACCGGGAGGTAAATTCAATGTCAGTTATTTCCATGAAACAGCTTCTGGAGGCCGGCGTTCATTTCGGTCACCAGACAAGAAGATGGAACCCCAAGATGGCTCCGTACATCTTCACCGAGAGGACCGGTATCTACATCATCGACCTCTCCAAGACCGTCCACAAGATCGACGAGGCATACGATTTCGTTAAGTCCGTCGCCGCTGACGGCAAGAACGTTCTGTTCGTAGGAACCAAGAAGCAGGCACAGGCCGCCGTAAAGGAAGAGGCAGAGCGCTGCGGAATGTACTACGTAAACGAGAGATGGCTGGGCGGAATGCTCACCAACTTCAAGACCATCTCCTCCAGAATCAAGCGTCTCGCTGAGATCAACAAGATGGAAGAGGACGGAACTTTCGACGCTCTCACCAAGAAGGAAGTCACCAAGCTCGTAAAGGAAGCTGAAAAGCTCGAGAAGTACCTGGGCGGCATCAAGGCGATGCGCGGAATGCCCGGAGCTCTCTTCGTGGTAGACCCCAAGAAGGAAAAGATCGCCGTATCCGAGGCCAGAGTCCTTGGTATTCCTATCGTAGGAATGTGCGACACCAACTGCGATCCGGACGACGTGGACTACGTCATCCCGTCCAACGACGACGCTATCAGGAGCGTCAAGCTGATCGCCGGAAAGATGGCAGACGCCGTCATCGAAGGCAAGCAGGGCGAATCCATGGCTGAGGCACCCGCTGATGAGACCGAGGCACCCGCTGAGGAAGCCGAGGCAGCAGCCGAAGAGCTCGAAGCCAAGACCGAAGAAGACAACGAGTAACAGAATTAAGGAGAGATAAAATGGCAGAAATTACAGCCGCTCTTGTTAAAGAGCTTCGCGAAATGACAGGCGCCGGAATGATGGACTGCAAGAAGGCGCTCGTAGCTACCGAAGGCAGCATCGACAAGGCCGTGGACTATCTCAGAGAGAACGGTCTTGCAAAGGCAGCAAAGAAGTCCGGAAGGATCGCTGCTGAGGGTCTCGTAAGGTTCACCTTCAACGACGACCACACCAAGGCCAGCATCATCGAAGTCAACTCCGAGTCCGACTTCGTTTCCACGAACCCCGAGTTCATTGAGTTCGTCGAGAACCTTGCGAAGATCGGTCTGGATGACGACGTAAAGTGCGAGAACTGCCTGCTTTCCAAGCAGTACGGCAATGAAGGCACCGTTCAGGACGTCCTCACCGCCAAGATCGCCAAGATCGGTGAGAACATGAAGATCCGCCGCCTGGAGAAGTTCCAGGAGCCGGGCGTCAAGTACATCGGCTACTCCCACATGGGAGGAAAGATCGGCGTCATCATCGGACTTAAGACCGATGCCACCGCTGAGGAAGTCACCACCTGCGGCAAGGACGTTGCGATGCAGGTATGCTCCATGACTCCGAAGTTCGTAAGCGAAGCGGAGATCGATCCCGAATACCTTGCTCATGAGAAGGAAGTCCTCATCGCTCAGACCAAGAACGAGTCTCCGGACAAGCCGGACAACATCATCGAGAAGATGATCACCGGACGTCTCAAGAAGTCGCTCAAGGAAGTCTGCCTGCTCGATCAGGAATTCGTAAAGATGAAGGGCACCAGCGTCAAGCAGTATGTTGACAGCGTTGCCAAGGAGATCGGCAAGAGCATCGAAGTCGTCAAGATGGTCCGCTTCGAAGTAGGCGAAGGACTCCAGAAGAGAGAAGAGAACTTCGCTGAAGAAGTAGCCAAGCAGATGATGTAATAATCGGCTGACAAAAACCACTGACCGGGGCACAACGCCCCGGTTTTGTGTTATAATAAACTCGAAAAGGAGGACGGAATAATGCAGGAAGTACTTGAATTCTTAAAGAAATATCACGTTTTCTATCTGGCTACGGAAGAGGACGGTCAGCCGCACGTAAGGCCTTTCGGTGTTTCGGAGATCTACGACGGGCATCTTTATACTCAGACCGGCAAGAAAAAGAACGTTGCTCAGCAGCTCAAGAAGAACCCAAAGGCGGAGATCTGCTGTTTCGGAGACGGAAAGTGGGTGAGGATAGAGTGCGAGCTCATCTGGGACGACAGGTATGAGACTCTTCACTATCTGCTTGAGCAGAACCCGAACCTGCGGCGCATGTACGACGAGAACGACGGAAACTGCCTCGGACTCAGGTATGAGAACGCAACGGCAACTTTCTATTCGTTCACTGAACCGCCCAGGACAGTAAAATTCTGAGAGTTATAATGGAGTATAAGACCGCCGGGATACGTTCCGGCGGTCTTTTGTGCTGTAAATTGAGGTTGAGAATGTCGATATCAGATATACGCTGAATTCTTTACGATATCCTTGATCTGTTCGCGGAGAGCGACCGGCTCAAGGACTTCCACATGCTGCATCTGCTGCAGAGCCCAGTACAGGACGCCCTGAGGCGGTGCGCTGAACGAAGCAATGAACGATTCGCCGTTGTTTTCCGGAATAATAATTATGTCAAGACCGAAGCGTTCCAGGCAGTAGCGGAGCGCAACTTTTTCGCATCTAAGCTTTATCGGCTCCGGAGTTCCCGCGTGCGCGTATACGACTTTGTTTATGGAGTCCAGATCCGCGTCCTTGCGGCTTATCGTCAGTGGCTCGTCCAGTATCTTTATGTCCCTCATCATGTCTATGCGGTAGAAGCTCGGCTTGTCTTTGCCTTCCAGTATCATCACCAGATAGTAGTGCTCCGACTCAACGACCATGCAGTAGGGGTCCGCAACGTACGGCTCCGGTCTTCTGGGCCTTAGTTTCTTGTCATAATCGTAGTCGTTGTAGATGAACGAGACCTTTTTCTTTTCGCTGATCGCCTGTTCCAGCAGTTCTATGTTAAGGAAGACCTGGCTGTTCGGGGATTTTTTGTCAGTACGGATGATGCTTGATCCGGTCCAGCGTTTCCTTTCGTAAACGGAGAGCTTGTTCACCAGTTTCTCGATCAGTTCGTCCGTCTGGCTTTTTGAGATGTATTCGAAGGATCTTACAGCGTCCGTGAGCAGCCGGATGTCCGCCTTGTCGAAGTCCTTGACCCTCAGATAGTATCCCTTGCCGTTCTCTTCGTGGGTGGATATGTCGTAACCGAGCCCGATGAGCGCGTCTATCAGTCCGTAGACCGTACGCCTGTCCGGCGAAGTTCCGTAGATGGCGGACATCTTGTCCTGGATCTCACGCGCGTTGAGTATGTGGTCTTCGTCTGAATAGTCCTCCAGAATGCGGAGCACGCAGATTATGTTCGATTTATCGCTTATCATGGCAGTCCCTCCTTGAAATCATTATAGCACTGCTCAATTTTTTGTACAAGATAGGCCGCATCGGATGCCACAGAATCATATTCTGCAACATCTTGCTTATGTTGACACTGCCGTTCGTCTGATAGTATATTTTATTCATGGACATTCAGGAACATAAAAGCATAATTCCGGAAAAGGCAAAAGTGCTCAGCGGCAGCGTTCTCAAGACGATAGCGCTGGTCTGCATGCTCATCGACCATACGGCGTATTTCATGCCGAAACTGTTCAGCAAAGTGCTGTTTACGAACAGTACCGGCGCCAAAACAGTCTACTGGCTCATGCGCCGCATAGGACGGCTGGCTTTTCCGATATACTGCTTCCTGCTCGTTGAGGGCTTTCTGCACACGAAGGACAGAAAGAAATATGCTCTTCGCCTGCTGGTCTTTGCGGTGATCTCCGAGATACCGTGGAACCTTGGTCACGCTCACAGACTGTTCTTCTTCAGTTCGCAGAACGTGTTCTTCACCTTGTTCCTGGGACTGTGCGGCATGTGGGTATATGAATACTTCCGCGAGGACCGGCTGAAGCAGGTGATAGCGCTAATTGCTCTATTAGCAGTTTCTCTGTTCCTTAACGCTGACTACGGAATGAGCGGATTCGGCTTCATAATGATGATGTACGCACTCAGGAACGAAAAGCTTCTGCAGGCAGCGGTCGGGTGCTGCTTTCTGTCGTCCACATGGTTCGCCGGGCTCGCATTTATCCCCATCAATCTGTATAACGGCGAGCGGGGCTTCATCAAAAGCAAGTTATTGCAGTATGCGTACTACGCGATATATCCGGTGCATTTGTTTATACTTTACCTGATCACAAAATAAGGATCTAAGAACATGAACGAACTTTACGACGTAATCATAATCGGAGCCGGTCCCGCCGGCCTTTCAGCGGCGATATACGCTGGCCGCGCAAAACTTAAGACGCTGGTGCTGGAAGCCGACGCGGAGGGCGGTCAGATCATTACAACGGACGAGATAGCCAACTATCCCGGCTCTTTTCCAGCCGAATCCGGACATTCTCTGATCGCGCGCATGTCCGAGCAGGCGCGGAGCTTCGGTGCTGAGTTCGTTAGCGGCCGCGCAGACAGCGTT
Source organism: Bacillota bacterium (assembly GCA_017619905.1). Classification (GTDB taxonomy): domain Bacteria; phylum Bacillota; class Clostridia; order Peptostreptococcales; family Anaerovoracaceae; genus RUG13409. Next base: position 8,100 of record JAFZRK010000170.1, on the reverse strand, counting down.
ACTCTTGATACGGATCCAAAGACTGTGCGCTGCGGGGATGCTGTGTATTCAGCCAGATCCATCATAATCGCTTCCGGAGCCCGTCCTGCAAAGATCGGATGCCCCGGGGAAGACCGTCTTACGGGAGCCGGCGTTTCCTACTGCGCTACCTGCGACGGACCGTTCTTTGAGGGACTTCCCGTATTCGTAGTCGGCGGCGGCGACGCTGCAGTGGAAGAGGCGATGTATCTTACGAAGTTCGCCTCCAAGGTCACCATCATTCACAGGAGGGACTCTCTCAGATCTGCGAAGTCCATACAGGACAAAGCGTTCGCCAACAAAAAGATATCCTTCCGCTGGAACACTGTCGTAGAGGAACTTTGCGGAGAAGACAGTCTTGAATCCATGATCCTTAAAAACGTAACGGACGGAAGCAGGGTCCGGATCACCGGCAATTTCGGAGTCTTCGTGTTCATAGGGACCAGACCCAGCACGGATGTCTTCAGCGGTCTTCTGGATATGGAAAACGGCTTCATCGTTACCGACAGCGAGATGCGCACCTCTGTTCCCGGGGTATTCGCGGCCGGAGACGCAAGGGTCAAGACGCTCAGGCAGGTCGTGACTGCCGTCGCGGACGGCGCCATTGCCGCAGTGTCCGCAGAAAAGTATCTGGAGAGCAGGTAACGCTTCCGTCGTTATTGACAAAACTCCTGCCGGAAGTATAATTAGGACAAGTAAATACACAGGGGTGCCTTCGGGCTGAGATCATACCCTCGAACCTGATCCGGACAATGCCGGCGTAGGAAGTTTAGGAAGCACCCTTTTTGATTTAAGGGTGTTTTTGTTTGGCTCATTTCGGAAACATCCTTGAACAGAAGGAACATAGGTGGAGAAAATGAAAAAGACAGTTTCAATGATAGCGGAAGGCGGAGTGTGCGTGGCTCTGGCAATAGCGCTCAGCTTCGTAAAGATACCCATAGGCGTCAATTTCGGCGGATTCGGCGGTTCAATAGACCTTGTCATGGTTCCGCTCGTGGTGTTCGCTCTGCGCTGGGGCGCCGGCTGGGGCATGCTCGCAGGTCTGGTCTTCGGAACCATAAAGTTCTTCCTTGGAGGAAGCGCCATCGACATAGTGTCGATCATATTCGACTATTCTGTCGCGTACGCTTTCGTGGGGCTTGCCGGGCTGTTCAGAAAAGCAAAGGGCGCTGGCCGTCCTATAGGTGCGTTCTTCGGCTGCCTCGGACGTTTCGCGATACACTTCATAAGCGGTTTTACGGTCTACGCAAGGTGGATGCCGAAGGAGTTCATGGGAATGGCGATGACGAGCAAATACGTCTATTCTCTGCTGTACAACGGAACTTACATGCTGCCGAATACCATACTTTGCGTTCTCGTGATCGCCCTGCTTGCCAAACCGATGGATAAACTGGAGGAAAGGCGCAGTTCCTGAACGGTCAGCCGGTCAACAGATTTCTTGCTATTCTTCGGGTTTTTATGTTACAATACGCATTTGGAAGGATAGTTATTCTGCACGGGTAATGATATGGACACGAAGTATAAAAGAGTGCTGCTCAAGGTAAGCGGCGAAGCCATCTCCAAAGACGGTCACGGAATAGATCCGAACGGCCTTGCCAAGGTGGCTGAAGAAGTCAGGGAACTGCTGCGCATGGGCGTGGAAGTCGGCATAGTCGTCGGAGGCGGAAACTTCTGGCGGGGACGCAGTTCCGAGAAGATGGACAGGGCGGTCGCTGACCAGATAGGAATGCTCGCCACCTGCATGAACGGTCTGGCTCTTAAGGACGCTTTCGCTCAGGCGGGAATACCCGCGGAACTGATGGCTGCGTTCGACGTAACTCAGATGTGCCGGCCTTTCAGCGTGGAAGGCGCCAGAACTGCTCTTAAGCAGGGCAAGGTTGTGATCTTCACCGGCGGCACCGGGCATCCGTTCTTCAGCACAGACACAGGCGCTGCGCTCAGAGCCATAGAGATACAGGCGGACGTCATACTTCTGGCTAAGAACGTGGACGCAGTCTACGACTCAGACCCTGCGACCAATCCAAACGCAAAGAAATACACAAAGATAACTCATTCCGATGTCCTGGAGAAGGACCTCAAGGTGATGGACTCCACGGCGGCCTCGCTGTGCAGGGACAACGGAATGAAGATCCACGTCTTCGGCCTCAAGGAGCCCAACGCCATAGTACGGGCCTGCAGCGGCGAAGAGATAGGCACGATAGTTTATTAGGAGGTAATCATGGGAAGCGCATTAGATATCTATCAGGAAAAAATGACAAAGACACTCAGTGTTCTTAAAGAGGAGCTCAATACAGTAAGGGCCGGTCGCGCAAACGCCGCTCTTCTGGACCAGATAACCGTTGACTACTACGGAGTACCCACTCCGCTCAGGAACATGGCCAACATTCAGGTACCTGATCCCAGAAGCTTGACGATAATCCCGTTCGACCCCAAGAGCTTGAAGAACATCGAGAAGGCCATCCAGATGTCCAATCTGGGCATCAACCCCACCAACGACGGAAAGAACGTCCGCCTCGTTATCCCGCCCCTCACCGAGGAGCGCAGAAAGGACCTCACCAAACTCATCAAGAAGATGGGCGAGGAGGCCAAGGTGGCGGTCAGGAACTGCCGCCGCGATGCCAACGATCAGCTTAAGAAGGCAGAGAAGGCCGGCGAGCTCACCGAGGACGACCTGAAGGAAGACCTTGAAGAGATCCAGAAAGCCACCGACAAGTGCATGAAGGACATCGACGAGATAGTCGGCACCAAGGAAAAAGAGCTGATGGAGATCTGATCTTGAACCGTCAGCTGGATCTTACAAACATACCGCGGCACGTTGCCATCATAATGGACGGCAACGGCCGCTGGGCAAAAGAGCGCGGACAGATGCGGCTGCAGGGACACCTGGCCGGTCTGGAGTCGCTCAGAGAAATAGTCAGGCATTCTCAGCGCTTGGGCGTGGAATACCTGACTGTTTATGCATTTTCAACCGAAAACTGGAAGCGCCCCGCGGACGAGGTAGCAGGCATTTTTAAACTGGTCATAAAGTACGTAAACAGCGAGCTTAAGGAGCTCTGCGAGAACAACGTTCGCGTAGGTATACTCGGAGACTGGTCTGCGATACCGCAGGACTCGCGCGACAGCTTGAGAGTTCTTCTTGATTCCACGAAGGACAACGACGGGCTGAGATTTAACATCGCGATCAACTACGGCGGCAGGGCGGAGATAACCAGAGCCGTCAACAGACTTATGTCCGAAGGCCGTACGAACGTCACGGAGGACGATATCAGCGGATCGCTCTATACCGCCGGAATGCCGGACCCGGACGTGATAATCCGCACCAGCGGAGAGAACCGTCTCTCCAACTTCCTTATATGGCAGGCAGCGTATTCGGAGATAGTCCTGACGGACGTCTACTGGCCTGACTTTACGCCCGCGGAATACGAGAAGTGCATCATGGAGTACCAGAGAAGGGACCGCCGCTTCGGAGGCCATAAATGAAGACAAGGATAATATCCGCGATAGTTATAATAGGACCTCTGCTGATCTTCTTCGTGCTCGGAGGGATACCGCTCCTGGCGTTCTGTCTTGTGCTGTCCGCTGTAGGCATGCATGAGTTCTACAAGGGCTACAGCAACATTAAAGTCCATCCGGGAAGGAACTGGGCGTACGCGCTGCTGATAGCGCTGTACGTGATCATATTCTTCGGAGAGTTCACCAAACTTGCGCCCACCACGTACACGCATCTTCTGCTGATGTGGACCTTCGGAACCGTCTGCCTTGGTCTGCTGATGACGCTCATCCGCAAGGACCATAACGTTCTGGACGGTCCGGTAACGAGTCTGGGACTTCTGTATATCGGGTTTTTCGCGGCGCACATGCCGCTCATAAACTGCATAGAAAAGTATAAGTACATGGTCTGGCTGGTGCTGCTCGCTGCGTTCGGCCAGGATACTTTCGCGTATTTCAGCGGTTATCTGTTCGGAAAGCACAAGATGGCGCCGAACATCAGCCCTAAGAAGACTGTAGAAGGCGCGATAGGCGGAGTAATAGGCGCTACGATCGCGTGCGGCGTGTTCGGCTGGTTCGTATACAGGCCGGAGTTCGTCCACTGCATCATCATCGGTTTCGTCGGTGCGTTCTTCGGAATAGCCGGAGACCTGATCGCGTCCGCTTTCAAGCGCAACATGGGCATCAAGGACTACGGCAACCTTATCCCCGGTCACGGCGGAGTTATGGACAGGTTCGACAGCGTGCTTCTTGTCGCTCCGTTCGTTTATTACTACATTCTGCTCTTTATTAAACCATGAAGAACATAGCGGTTTTTGGCTCTACAGGTTCCATAGGAAGACAGACTCTGGAGGTCGTCCGCAAATACCCGGACAGGTTCAGGGTAAGCGCTCTGAGCTGCGGGCGGAACACGGATCTCCTCAGGTCCCAGATCAAGGAATTCTCTCCTGAAATGGTCTGCGTCGCGGACGAGTCCGAGGCATCGCTTTTAAGGGCCGAATTCGCCTCTCTGACGGTGTTTAGCGGCGAGGAGGGGCTCTGTATCCTCGCAAAGGAAAACTGCGCAGAAACGGCTGTTAACGGCCTTCTCGGCATGATGGGGATCCGTCCCACACTTGCTGCGATAGAGGCCGGAAAAGACATCGCTTTCGCCAACAAGGAGACTCTTGTTGCCGGCGGCTCGCTCGTAATGGAGGCAGTCAGGCGCAGAGGCGTACAGTTCCTGCCGGTCGACAGTGAGCATTCCGCCATCTTCCAGGCGATAAGGGCCGCGGACGGAAATCCTGTCAGGAAGATAATACTTACCGCATCGGGCGGTCCTTTCAGAGGATATACAAAGGATCAGCTGGAAAACGTTACTCTGGACATGGCGCTTAAGCACCCGAACTGGTCCATGGGCGCCAAGATAACGGTGGATTCCGCCACGATGATGAATAAAGGACTCGAGATAATCGAAGCGTCATGGCTTTTCGATATGTCTCAGAAGGATATAGAGGTCGTGGTGCATCCTCAGAGCGCGGTGCATTCCGCTGTCGAGTTTGCGGACGGTTCGATAATAGCCCAGATAGGCGCTGCTGACATGCGGCTCCCCATCGCGTACGCGCTTTCCTACCCGGAAAGGTTGGAAGAGCCGGGAAAACGCTTCAGTTTCACGGAACTTGGGTCCATGACCTTCGAAAAGCCGGACCTTGAGACGTTCAAGTGTCTTAAACTGGCGTACGATGCGATAGAGAAGGGCGGAAGCTGGCCAGTGGTCCTGAACTGCGCGAACGAGGAAGCGGTTTCCGCGTTCCTGAGCGGACAGATACGTTTCGTTCAGATCGCCGACTGCGTTGAACGCGCTCTGGACCTCCATGATGGCGTAAACATTGGAACAGTTGATGACATTCTCGAAGTCGAGAAGGAAAGCAGGGCTGCTGTTCGTTCGTATATAAACAAATTTACATAAATTACATTTTGTAATGAAAATTATTGGAATAGTTTTAGCGATAATATGCTTTGCTCTGCTGGTCGTAGGACACGAGTTCGGCCATTTTTCGGTCGGAAAGCTTCTCGGTTTTAAGATCAACGAGTTCTCCGTCGGCATGGGACCGCGCCTGTGGGGCAAGAAGAAGGGCGAGACTGAGTATTCATTGAGAGCCGTCCCGATAGGCGGATTCTGCGCATTTGAGGGCGAAGAGGACGGATCCGAGGATCCTCGTTCCTTCAACCGTCAGAAAGCATGGAAGAAACTTCTGGTCCTTGTCGCAGGTTCGTTCAACAACATCGTCATCGGTATAATCATCTTCACCGTTGTATTTACGGTGTCAGGATCTTATTCTCCGGTCCTTTCGGAAGTGGTGGAGGATAAGCCCGCCGCACAGGCAGGCATTCAGGCAGGAGACCGCATCGTAGCCGTAAACGGCACGCGCAGCGACGAATGGACGGACATAACCCGCCTGATACAGACATCAGAGGGCAATACCGTTGAAATTACAGTACTTCGCGGTTCCGAGGAAAAGACGTTTACCGTCGGGACTTATACGCTTGAGACCGGCGCCAAGGGCGTTGGCATAAAGTGCAGTCTGGAACACAGCGTCGGACGCGCGCTCAAGAGCGCTTTCAAAGAGTGCGGGTCAATGATCCGCGCGCTCAGGGACTTCTTCAGCCGTCTGTTCCACGGACAGGCGAGCTCCGACGACGTCGGAAGCGTCATCCAGATCATCGCCATCTCCGGGGAGTACGCCGAGCAGTACGGGCTCATAACCGTCATCTACCTGATCGCTCTTGTAAGCGTAAACCTGGGGCTTCTCAACCTTCTTCCCATTCCGGGACTGGACGGTGGAAGGATACTGTTCGTCATAATCCGCTGGATAACCCGCGGAAAACTGTCGGAAAAGGCAGAGAACATCATAAACAATGTGTTCATGGTCTTGCTAATAGCGCTGATGGTCTTCCTGATGTTCAAGGATATCATCTGGCTCATAAAGTAGCCGCTATCTCTTCAGTCATTCAATGTATATCGCGCTTCGGCGCATATTGCGAATCATGGGCAGTAAGGAAAAAGTGTTTTGCGGAAAAGTTCAGATAGGCGGAGGGGCTCCAGTATCCGTGCAGTCCATGACCAACACGGACACGAGGGACGTTTCCTCTACGCTGAATCAGATACGCCGCCTTGCGGATGCCGGCGCGGACATAGTGCGCTGCACGGTTCCCGACATGGAAGCCGCAGACGCCTTCGCTCTGATCAAAAAGGAGAGCCCCGTGCCTCTGGTCGCGGACATACACTTCGACTATAAACTCGCGATCGCAGCCATAGAATCCGGAGCTGACAAGATACGCATAAACCCCGGAAACATCGGCTCCCGGGAGAGAGTAAAAGCGGTCCTGGACTGCGCAAAAGACCACGGCATTCCGGTCAGAATAGGCGTCAATTCCGGCTCCTTGGAAAAAACGCTGCTGGATGAATACGGCGGAGTCTGCGCGGAAGCGATATGCGAGAGCGCTCTTAATGCTGTGTCCTTCGCTCAGGATCTCGGTTTTGAAGACATAGTGGTTTCGCTCAAGTGCTCCGACGTTCAGATGAACCACAGAGCGCATAAGCTCTTCGTGGAAAAGTGCGGCCTACCGCTGCACATAGGCCTTACGGAAGCCGGCTTCGGGGAAGAGGGCATCATGAAGTCCACGGCGGCTCTTTCAGCGCTGCTTCTGGACGGAATAGGCGACACCATGAGAGTGTCTCTTACCGGAGATCCAGTGCAGGAAGTCGTTCTGGCCCGCAAGATTCTCAAGGCCTGCGGAATAAGGCGCCCAGGCATAGAGTTCGTTTCGTGTCCTACCTGCGGACGTACGCAGGTGGATCTTGCATCTATTGCGGAAAACGTCAAGCAGAAGCTTGCCACTGTATCGGAAAGAATGGAGAAACAGGGATGTTCCATGCGAGTATCAGTCATGGGCTGCGTGGTCAACGGCCCCGGGGAAGCAAAGAACTCCGATTTTGGCATCGCCTGCGGAAAGAACGAAGGAGTTATTTTCAAAAACGGTGAGATAATAGAAAAGCTGCCGGAAGACAAGCTTTCGGATGCTTTGGTGCGTCTGGTGGAAGGTTCGGTCTGACATGGCCCGCGTCGAACTTGCAAAAAAGGAACTGTTCGAAACTATGCCCGTTTTCAGGGCAATACTTTCGCTTGCCATTCCCAACGTCATCAACCAGCTCGCAAACGTAATATACAACCTTGCAGATACGTTTTTCATAGGCAAGCTAAACAACAGCTCCATGGTCGCTGCGCTTACGCTCACCATGTCCGTAATGATACTGATAACGGCTGTCTCGAACATGTTCTGCATAGGCAGCTGCGCTGTCATAGCCGCTGCTCTGGGCGCAAAGGACGAGAAAAAGGCCAAAGACGTCTCTACAATGACGCCCATGATGGCTCTGGTTTTCGGCGTAGTATTCTGCGTTCTGGTACATTGTTTCAGAGAGCCCATCGCGCTGTATTCCGGCGCATCTGAGACAAGCTTGGGATATACTATGGAGTATCAGTTCTGGGTGCTTGGGCTCTATCCTGTACCGTTCCTCGTCTCGACTTCCATCGGAGCGGGTCTCAGAGGCAG
>JAFZRK010000169.1 GCA_017619905.1 Bacillota bacterium | reverse complement strand
TGTTGTTATTCTTGCCGGAGTTGTTTCCCCAGATCCACCACCAGAGCGGTGGGAAAAGACCGTTGCCGGAACTGCTGTAACCGTAGCTGCGGGATCCTCCGTAGCTGCGCGGTGCGCTGTAGCTGTGACCGCCGCTGTAACTGTGGCTGCTTCCGCCCCAGCTGCTTCCGCCGCTGCGGCTGCCGCCGCTCCAACTGCTTCCGCCGCTGCTGTGACTGCTGCCGCCTACGTGGCCGCCGCCGAAACTTCCTCCGCCGATGTGACCGCCTCCGTCGCCGAAGCTTCCGCCTCCGCCGCCGCTGAAGCCGCCGCCTCCGCCGCCGCCTCTGCCCATATCTTTCTCCTTTCACGCGGGGGGACGCCCCCTCCGCCTTTCGTGTTAATAATAGCACACTTTTAAAGTGCTATGTATAATTTATGTGAATAAAAGCCGCAAATATTTGATGGCAAGCCCCTCTTCTGTGAACTTTTCTTCATATTCCGTAGGGATGTTGAACTCGTTCAGCGGGCTGCTGTGAAGATCGTATTCTACGATATCCGGCGTAAGCCCCAGATATGCCAGTTCGTTAAGCGTGAACTCGAACAGTTCGTCGTTGTCGGTCTTGAACTCCAGCGCCGATCCGGGCCTGCAGATGTGCCTGTACCCTTCCAGTTTATCCCTGTATGTGAGCCGCCGGTTATTGTATCTCTTTTTCCCCCAGGGATCGCTGAAATTAAGGTATATTCCGGAGATCTCGCCGTCCCCGAAGAACTCCCGGGGATCGGTGATGTACTGAGGAAGGACCAGCAGATTCTGAACGTTAAGAGACGCGGCCTTCTGCGGTATGCGCGGATAAACGTTGTAAGCGCCCTCGCAGGCGATGAAGCTTATGTCCTGGTCGCGCAGACACATGCCTGTTATGAACGCGCCCTTACCGCTGCCTATCTCCAGCTTTATCGGCTTATCGCATCCGAAAAGCTCCGCCCAGCGCCCTTTAGCGGCGCGCGGATCATCAACTATGTAGCTGCCGAATTCCTCTATCAGCTGTTCTCTGTTCCTTATGTGGTGCTGTCTCATCTATTCGCAGGCCAGTGCAATGATGGCGTCGGCTATCATCTTGGTGTTCATGATCATCTGGTCTACGCCCATGTGCTCATCCGCCACGTGGCAGGACGCTGTGCACATATAGCCCTCAGGGCCGAAGCTGACTGCGTTAGGAAGTTCCCTTGAATATGTGCCGCCTCCTATGCGCTTCGGCTTTGCGGTCTCGTCCCCTGTCCTGTCCTTATAGACTCTGAGCAGTTTCTTTACTATCTCTGCGTCGTCCGGGATGCTGTAGCCGGGCTTGTACTTCCAGCTGACGATCTTTCCGCCGGTAGCGGCCAGAGCAAGCTCTATCCTTTCACTTATGTAGCATTCGGGCAGGGTCACGGGGCAGCGGAGATCCAGAGTGAGCTCGAACCCTTCGCTGTTCCAGCGCATGACACCGAGGTTGAGGGTAAGACGGCCGGAATCGTCCGCCTTGTCCAGACCGATCGACTGTCCGTAGTATTCGTCCTTGAACGCCTCGCAGAGCGCGTCCACGGCAACGCGGTCCATGCCCATGAGGTCTTCCGCTTTCAGGCGCAGGAGCAGTTCCTGCAGCGCGTTCCTGCCTTCCCAGGGAAGCGAAGCGTGGGCTATCTTCCCGACAGCGCTTATCTCTTTGCTGCCGAAATATCCTTCCAGGACGCATGACGCCTCGCCCGGGACAACGTTCGGGGCCTCGCCGACGTTCATGCTGATGCGCGAATTGAACTTTGCCTTGTATGTGCAGTGCAGGATGCTCTTTTCCGAGTTGGTGAGCGGGTACTCTCCGTCCGGAGAGAACGACAGTTCCGGGGTCCTTTCGTGAGCCAGATAGTACCTGATGCAGCCCATGTTAGTCTCTTCGTTGCAGCCGAGTATTATTCGCACTTTACGCTTGAATTCCATGCCGGAAGCCGCCGCTGCTGCAAGGGCGAATATGCTAGCGACCGCGGGGCCTTTGTCGTCCAGAGTGCCGCGGCCCCAGATCTTTCCGTCCTCCAGTTCCGCGCCGTACGGGTCGTGATGCCATCCGGTCCCTTCCGGAACTACGTCCAGATGCGCCAGGATCCCGAGCATCTCGTCCCCGCTTCCGGCGTCCACAGTGCCGCAGTAGCCGTCCAGGTCCCGTACTTCCAGTCCCAGACCGGACGCTGCGCTTAAGGTCTCCTGCAGACAAGCTTTAACCTCCGGTCCGAACGGGGCTCCGTCCTCAGCGGGTCCTTCCACGGTCCTGAAACGCACTATGCTTCTGAGCGTTTCGACTATCTGATCCTTCCTCTGATCGATCCAGTTATCCGTATAAATGCTCAATTCTGCCTCCTGATATGGTATAACAAAATATATATTATGTTAAGTTATTGTAATTGCAGCCCAAGAGCTCCGACATCTCCTGACGTATCCGTTCCACCGGAAAACCGACTATGTTGTCGTAGCTGCCCTCGTAGCGCTCAACAAGGGAACTGCCGCCAAGCTGTATTCCGTAAGCGCCCGCTTTGTCGTACGGTTCCGGAGTGTCGCAGTATGCCTGGATGCGGGCTTCCTGCGCATCGTCCAGCGGATGGAAGTAGACAAGAGTCTGCTCGGTGAACGTCCTTACGACGGTGCCGCTGCAGATGGAACTGCAGCATCCCGCGCATTTTCCGGACGGATACGGGCTGTAGATGAGCGTCACGCCTGTGATGACGCGCTGCGGCTCAAGTGACTGGGCTCTGAGCATCCTTACGGCGTCGTCCCTGTCCTTTGGCTTACCGAGAATCTCGCTGCTGAGACAAACGACGGTATCCGCCCCTATCACGAGCGAATCCAGCGGCTTTCCCTGCTTTTCGAACACGTCGAGAGCTTTAGCCCTGGAAAGAGCGCGCACTGTAAGCTCCGCCAGTTCCGCTTCGCTTTCGTATCCGCCCTTCTCTGCGACGCTCTCCTCCACGGACTGCTCGTCCACGGAAGAAGCAGCGCACTCGAATTCGTCTGTTATCTTTTTTATAAGCTCACGCCTTCTGGGAGACGTGCTGGCAAGTATGGTCCTCATGTGTCTGATTATACCACAACGAACATATTAGTATTTGTTATTGGAATCAAAAAATAGTAAAATCAACGTATGAGCAGT
>JAFZRK010000168.1 GCA_017619905.1 Bacillota bacterium | reverse complement strand
GCCTCGGAAAGCCCTACCCTCTCAGCTACGCGGACATGGTTCTGGACTTCCGTTCCGGCAATCCCAGGCCGCAGGGGACTGCGGACGACAGAGTGGAGGCAGGAAAGCGCTTCTACGACGATCTGTCGCCGGAGACCTCGGAGTTCTTCAAGATGATGACGGAGAACGAGCTCATGGACCTGCTGTCCACGGACGGCAAGGAATCAGGCGGATACTGCACGGCTCTGATGGATTACGGCGTACCCTTCATATTCGCCAATTTCAACGGCACCCAGGGCGACGTGGAGGTAATAACCCACGAAGCCGGACACGCGTTCGCGGCATGGCTCAACAGGGACCGCATCCCCGCCAGCTACATCTGGCCGGGCATGGAGGCCTGCGAGGTGCATTCGATGTCCATGGAGTTCTTCGGCGAGACGCACGCGGACGACTTCTTCGGCAAGGACGCCCGCAAGTTCCTCTACAGCCACCTGAGCGGATCGTTCACGTTCATCCCGTACGGCACGCTGGTGGACCACTTCCAGCACGAAGTCTACGCCAACCCTGACTGGACGCCCAGACAGCGCCACGACTGCTGGAAACGGCTTCTGGGAGTGTACATGCCCTGGCTGAGGGTGGACGGAGAGATCCCCTTCTACTCCGACGGCGAGAACTGGCAGAGGCAGCACCACATCTACTCCAGCCCGTTCTACTACATTGACTACTGCTTCGCGCAGACCGTGTCGCTGGAGTTCTGGTCCATGATACAGAAGGACAAGAAGAACGCCTGGGACCACTACATGGCCTACGCCAGACAGGGAGGCAGCAAGGTGTTCACCGAGCTGCTGGAAGGCGCGGACCTTGGCAGCCCGTTCGAGGAAGAGACGCTGCGCGGCGTATGCGAGCAGGCCTCGAAGTTCCTGGCGGAGTTCGACCTGACAGGAATCGAATAACTGGCTGAAAGACGATAAAAGCCGGGCAGAAAGCCCGGCTTTTTTATGATATTGTCCGTGTCTTCTCAGAGCAGTTCCCTGAAGTACAGTCCCGCGGTGCGGCGCCCCGGCAGCGGGGCTTTTTCTCCGGCAAGACGCGTTATTTCCGCGCACTCCTCCGCAGTCTCCGTGGTGAAGTAAAGGAGCTTGAACGAAAGGTCCGGAAGGTTCCTGTCCGCGGCATACAGAGGCACGCAGTTGAGCAGCTCCGAATACTGTTTTTCGCGGCAGATGACGGTGAACTTCTCGCCCTTGCGGTCGGTCAGGATATTGAGGCCTTTGCAGCTTCCGCAGCCGTCCTTTCCCCTGGCCGGGCAGGCGCGGAACTTCATCAGCGGCAGGTAGCCGTAAACGACTGCACCCGCGCGTTCCCGATGCACCAGTTTCCGCATGTCCGCCGCGGGCATCTCGAAGGACACGCAGGCGTCTTCGAGGCCCGGATCCAGATGCTTTTCAAGAGAGACCGAATTGAGTATGTTGAGCATCATGCCGCCGTGGGCGGTAAAGCCGAACTCGCGGGCAAGTTTCAGCGCGCCGAGGTTTTCTACGTAAACATCTGTTATGTTAATATCTTTTAATTTAGCGAGCTGCGACCTTGCGGATTCCATGTGAGACGGCCATACGACCGGCGGTATCTCCGCCAAGATGCGTTCCGCGCCGCAGGCCATTGCCTTATCGATGGCACCTTTGTTTATCTCCTTCAGCGGCAGAATCACCGTGGGCGGACAGCCGGAAAACAGCTGTTCTGAGCTCTCGAATCTTGCCCTTAAGGCATTTTCCCGTCCACCGCATTTCAGCGCGTCAGAGGGCTTGTTTCCGGCCTTCTGCGGCGCGTTAGCAGCGCACATAGACGCGGCATGCTCAAACGCTTTTACGCGCTCTTTTCCTAGCCCTTCCAGTGCTTTTCTGCGCAGTTCGTTGAGATCCGACGCGGGGAGCATCACATCCCCTTCCGCATACACGGAAAGCTTGCGCAGGCAGTAAGGAGTGCCGCCCGTCTTGGACAGATAACGTTCCGCGTATTCCTCGGTGAGAGGCAGAGTTTTAGGTATCTGAGGCACTGCTCCGGCAGCCGTAAACGATACGTTTCCGTCGGTAACCGTCAGCGACGCCGGCTCGTCCGCGCATACCTTAAGATACATGTCAACGGGTATGTTCTGCGGCTCTTTTTCGTAGAGCTTCGCAAGGGCCTTCAGCACCTGATCGGCTGCTGTAACGTCCTCTTTGGTACGGTAGCCGAACATGCTCAGATCGCGCTTTCCGGTAAGATAGCCGTCGGTAAAACCGCTCCTGGAGAACACCGCCCGCAGCGTCTCCATGTCCGGCTCGTTTCCGTCCATCACAGCCCTGCACGCGGTCACCGCGGCGGCAACGTACTCCGCCCTCTTCATGCGGCCTTCTATCTTAAGACTGCAGACCCCGGCGTCCGCCAGCTCGCCTATGTGTTCTATGTAAGAAAGATCTTTCAGCGACAACGCGTGATCCCTTCCGCAGAGCGTGCAGTCCATCCGGCACGGCTGCGCGCAGAGACCGCGGTTTCCGCTCCTTCCGCCTCTCATGGAGGATATGTAGCAGATGCCTGAAACTCCCATGCAGTGCGCTCCGTGCACGAAGACCTCTATGTCCATGCCGGTCTTTTCGTGTATCTCGCGTATCTCAGCAAGCGTAAGCTCTCGGGCCGCCACCGCTCTGGAGAAGCCCATCTCCTTAAGAAGCATGGTGCCCTCGACGTTGTGGACCGCCATCTGCGTGGACGCGACGAGCGCGACATCAGGCCACTTCTCCTTTGCGTACGAAGCCACCGCGAGATCCTGCACTATGAGACCGTCAGCGTGAGCCGCGCAAGCAGCGTCGATGGTCCTGTAAACGTTCTCCAGCTCGCGGTCGAACACCAGCGTGTTTACGGTGACGTAGACCCGCACTCCCCTTTCGTGGCAGAGCGCTATGGTCTCCGGGAGCTTTTCCCCGGCAAAGTTGTCCGCGCTGCGCCTTGCGTTGAAATCCGGCAGCCCGAAATAGACAGCGTCCGTTCCGCAGCGCAGTGCCGCGGTCAGCTGTTCGGTTCCTCCGACGGGCGCAAGTATCTCAGGTCTTTTATTTATAGGTATGCTTTTCATGTTTTCGTTGCGCCTGCAACCGATTTGCACGCGCGCGGGTGTTACATTGTTTACAGTCAAATGAATGAATACGAGGTGTACTATGAGTTCCGTAAAAAAGTATATATCAATCCTGCTGGTTTTGTCACTCATTATCGCGTGCCTTTCCGGCTGCGCCGCCAACAACGGCAATAACACGGCCAACAACGTCGAGCCCGAACCCAAGGAGCCGGCCACCGTAAGGATCGGCTCCCTCACCGGCCCCACCACCATAGGACTTGTGAAGCTGCTCTCCGACGCGGAGGAAGACAAGACCGAAAACAAATACGTGTCCACCATCGCCGGCAGCGCGGACGAACTGACTCCGCTGATGGTCAAGGGCGAACTGGACGTCCTGGTGGCGCCGTCCAACCTTGCGAGCGTGCTCTACAACAAGACCGAAGGCAAGATCCAGATGGCGGCCGTAACGACGCTGGGCGTGCTGAGCATATACTCGACACCTAATATTGATCATCCAGCCACAGACCCTTCCTGGGAATGGCTGAAGGGACAGACTATTTACGCGACCGGTAAGGGTTCCACCCCGGAATACAATCTCCGCTACCTGCTCACCAAGAACGGTCTGGATCCGGACAAGGACGTGACCATAGAATTCAAGTCCGAACCGGCTGAGATCCTTGCGCTCTACGAGACCATGGATGCCAGCTCCAAAGGGTTCTATTTCATGCTCCCGCAGCCGTACGCAAGCGTCGCCTCGACCAAATATCCTGAGATCACAAAGATATTCGATCTCTCTGCCGAGTGGGACAAGCTGGGCGAAGACAGCAAGATGATCACCGCCTGCATCATGGTCCGCAAGGAATTCGCGGAGCAGAACCCCGAGGCGGTCGAGATCCTTCTGAAAGAATACGCGGCTTCCGCCGACTGGGTAAACGCCAACGTTGACGACGCTGCCGCGCTGGTCGAGAAATACATAGGGACGAAGGCCGCTGTCGCGAAGAAAGCCATACCGCTCTGCAACATCGTAAACATTACCGGAAGCGAAATGAAGAAGGCCGTGGAGGCGTACTACAAGGTCCTCTTCGACTTCAACAACGCTTCCGTGGGCGGCAAACTTCCCGCTGACGACTTCTACTACGGAGCTAAATAAGTCCCGCCTTAACATCGGAAACCACACCGTAACGGATGAAGAATAAAAACGCACTTAAAAAAGCCGGCGCGATACTATTCGCGCTGGCCATATGGCAGATCGCGAGCATGGCGGTGGGCTACGAGATACTTCTGGCATCACCGCTTTCCGTGCTTAAGACGCTGGCGCAGATCGCAGTTCAGAGCACCTTTTGGAGCACGGTCCTTACAAGCTCACTGCGCATCGCGGCGGGTTTTGCTCTGGCGTTCGTTATCGGCCTTATCCTTGGCGTGCTGGCCTCCCGCTTCGAGTGGGTGCGCACCCTGCTCTGGCCCTTCGTGCTTACGATAAAATCCGCGCCTGTGGCGTCGTTCATAGTGCTGAGCTTGATCTGGCTGACATCCGCCAAACTGGCCACGTTCGTGGTGTTCATGGCAACGCTCCCCGTGGTCTACAACAACGTGCTGGAAGGCCTCGGAAGCGTGGACCAGGCGCAAAAAGAAGCCGCCCAGATGCTGCATGCCGGGTGGCTTCGTACAGTTCGTTCAGTCATGATACCGGGCATAAAGCCCTATCTTCTTTCTGCGGCTTCCACGGGCTGCGGCATGGCCTTCAAGGCAGGCGTTGCGGCGGAAGTCGTGGCGCTGGTCTCCGGCAGCATAGGTGAGCAGATCTACATGTCCAAGGTCTACTTCGAGACCGCAGGGCTCTTCGCCTGGACCCTCGTGATAATCGTTATAAGCTTCGTCTTCGAGAAGCTCTTCACGCTCATCCTCAAAGGCCTTATAAAGCTCTGCTGCGCATAGACTGCTGCAGGCACCGGATCACTCAATGACCGGAAAACTCAGGATGGCCTTAAACAGATCTCCGTCCGTCTCAAGTTCAAGGCTTCCGTTTTGAAGCTCGGCCAAGCTCTTCGCAATGGACAGCCCCAGGCCG
>JAFZRK010000167.1 GCA_017619905.1 Bacillota bacterium | reverse complement strand
CCCAGGAAGATGATACGTACCGGTATCCCGATGATAGACATGTTCAACACTCTGGTGGAGAGCCAGAAACTGCCTATCTTCTCGGTGTCCGGCGAGCCCTACAACCCGCTGCTGGCGCGCATCGCGCTGCAGGCCGAGGTAGACGTCATAATCCTCGGCGGCATGGGCCTTAAATACGACGACTACCTGGAGTTCCGCAACGCTCTGGAGAAGGGCGGAGCCATGAGCCACACCGTAATGTTCGTGCACACCGCGTCGGACCCGACCGTAGAGTGCACGCTGGTACCGGACATGGCGCTTGCGGTTGCCGAGCAGTTCGCTCTTAACGGCAAGAGAGTGCTGGTGCTGCTCACCGACATGACCAACTTCGCCAACGCCCAGAAGGAGATGGCGATCACGATGGAGCAGGTGCCTTCCAACCGCGGTTATCCCGGCGACCTCTACAGCTGCCTGGCTTCCCGCTACGAGAAGGCCGTGGACATAGAGGGCGCAGGCTCCATAACCATACTCGGCGTCACCACGATGCCGGGCGACGACGTTACCCACCCGGTGCCCGACAACACCGGCTACATTACAGAAGGCCAGTACTACCTCAAGGGCGGCAGGATAGAGCCGTTCGGATCGCTGTCGCGTCTTAAGCAGAACGTAAACAGCAGCACCCGCGAAGACCACCGCGCTCTTATGGACGGTATGATAGAGCTCTACGCTGCCTACAAGGAATGCATGGAGAAGAGATCCATGGGATTCCTCATGACAGAGTGGGACGAAAAGCTCCTGAAGTACGGCGAGCTCTTCGAATCCCGCCTCATGGACCTTAGGGTGAACATCCCTCTGGAAGAGGCGCTGGACATCGGCTGGGAGATACTCGCGGAGTGCTTCGAGCCCAACGAGACAGGTCTCAAGACCGCTCTCATAAAGGAAAGATGGCCCAACAAGGACGCTATTGCGTAAGGAAATAAATGGCAAACGTCAAACTCACTAAAAATGAATTAAAGACGCAGAAGGACCATCTTAAGCAGTACCAGCGCTACCTTCCCACGCTGCAGCTTAAAAAGCAGCAGCTCCAGACCGTCATCATGAAGGTGAAGGCGGAGCACGAGAAGGTGGAGGCGCAGCGCAGGGACGTAGTCTCCGGTCTGGACGACTGGGTGGCGGTGTTCGGCGAGAACGAGAAGTTCCCGGACGCGCAGAAGCTCCAGCAGCTGGTGCAGCCGGACCGCGTTGAGTACACGAAGGAGAACATAGCAGGCGTGGAGGTCCCGAACTTCCGCGAGCTTACGTTCAAGGACGTGGAGTACAACGTGGACGACTATCCTCTGTGGGTGGACTACGCAGTCGTCAAGCTTCGCGACATAGCAAAGCTGGACGCCCTGTGCAAGACGCTCGCTATTCAGGAGGAACTGCTGGAGAAGGAGCTTCGGAGCACCTCGCAGCGCGTCAACCTGTTCGAAAAGGTCAAGATACCCGAGGCCAAGGAGAACATACGCGTAATAGAGGTGTATCTGGGCGACCAGCAGACTGCAGCCGTGGTCCGCGGAAAGATAGCTAAGAAGAAACTTACGGAGGCCGCCAAATGATCGAAAAGATGAAAAAGGTCTTCGTGGTGTCGTCGGCTTCTAAAAAGGAGCAGATGCTGGACGCGCTGATGGATCTGGGCGTCCTGCACATCGCGGAAAAGAAGAACGCCGACAGGGAGCTTCTGGACCGTTTTGCTGCTCTGTCCAAGACCGAGCTTCTGCTTAAGGAGTTCTCGGAGAAAGGCCAGAAGGCCGCTCCGCTGCTCTCGGACGAAGAGTTCGAGGAAAAGTACGCGCAGATACGCGCCGCCGCCGATAAGAAGGACGCGCTCGTCCAGGAAAGAAGCGCCGCGGCCGCAGAGATAGAACGGCTGGCGCCATGGGGAGACTTCTCTCCGCAGCTCGTAACGGAGCTAAAGGATGCCGGTCTGGAATTCCACTTCTACCGCGTAGGGAAGAACGAGCTGGAGACCATAGCCGCGGACGAGAACATTAAGTTCATACGTCTTTCGGACGTGGACAAGATGGCTGTGGTGGCGGTGCTCGGCAAGCTTCCTCCGGAGCTTTCCGCAATGGAACTGGCGATGCCGGAGAAGGGACTGTCGGATCTCAAAGCTTTAATAGCCGACTGCGACGAAAAGGCCGCCGGATGCGAAGCGGAGCTGAAGGAAGCTTCGGTCTACGCGAACAGCTTCAAAGATCAGCTCAGCAAGCTGCAGGAGAAGACGGACTTCTCGTCAGCTAAGGCCACGGCCGAGAGCGAGGACGAGCTCACCTGGATAAGCGGCTACATGCCGGAGGCGGATCTTCCCAAGCTGGAAGAATTCGCTAAGGCGAACGGAGCCGCCTGGGCTGCGGACGATCCGGCTGAAGACGACGACAAGGTACCCACCAAGGTGCGGTACAGCAAGATCACGAACATAATAAAACCGCTGTTCGACGTTCTGGGTATACTGCCCGGCTACAACGAGCAGGACGTGTCGCTGTGGTTCCTGATATTCTTCACGATATTCACTGCGATGATAATCGGAGACGCTGCCTACGGCGTGCTGTTCCTGATAGGAGCCATAGTCCTGACCATCAAGATGAAGAAGGTTAACAACGTCGTCTTCCTGGTCTACGTGCTGTCGATAGCCACCATAATATGGGGCGCCATTACGGGCACGTGGTTCGGCTCCGAGGCAGCAATGAAGGTTCCGTTCCTGAAGTCGCTGGTAATACCGCAGTTCGCCAACTATCCGGAATACTTCGGAGTAACGGCCAGCGCGCAGCAGAACACGATAATGAAGTTCTCGTTCACCCTCGGCGTCATCCAGATAGCTCTGGGCTGCCTGCTGAGCGTGCGCAAGAAGATAAGCGAGAAAAACTTAAGCTTCATAGCGGACATCGGCTGGCTGTTCGCGGCATGCGCCATGTACCTGCTGTCTCTCAACCTGGTAATAGGCGAGAAGATAGCCATGAAGCCGGTGTTCATAGTGATAATCGCGGCCTTCGTGATAGTGGTGCTGTTCGGCGGCATGGAGCCCGGCAAGAGCTTCGGTCAGGGCGTAAAAGCGGGCCTGGGCAACGCGTTCACCGTGTTCCTGGATACGATCAGCTGCTTCGGAAACGTAATGAGCTACATAAGACTGTTCGCGGTGGGCATGGCGTCTCTTGCGATAGCGCAGAGCTTTAACGGCATTGCCGAGAACTTCAAGGGACCGTGGTTCATACTTGCGATAGTGGTGCTTGTAATAGGCCACGGACTCAACCTGATAATGGGGCTTCTTTCGGTAGTAGTGCACGGCGTCCGCCTGAACGTGCTGGAGTTCTCCGGCCAGGCAGGCCTGGAATGGACCGGCATCGCCTACGAACCGTTTAAAAAGAACGATAAACAAGATAAAAAAGAAACTGATAATAAAGACAAAGGAGATCTGTTATGAATCTGGCATTTGTAGGTATGGCTGCTGCGCTTGGACTTTCGGCAGCGGGTTCCGCTTTCGGAACAGGTTTTGCGGGAATGGCTTCCGTAGGAGCGTGGAAGAAGTGCTACGCGGCAGGTAAGCCGGCTCCGTTCATCATGATAGCGTTCTCGGGAGCTCCGCTCACCCAGACCATCTACGGCTTCCTTCTGATGAACTTCATAAGGAGCGCAGTCGCGAACGGCGCTGACGCGGGCCTGGCCTTCGGCGTGGGCCTCTTCGGAGGACTTGCGATCGGTCTTTCCGCTCTG
>JAFZRK010000166.1 GCA_017619905.1 Bacillota bacterium | reverse complement strand
CAGCCCGTTCTCCCTGTGTATCAGCTCGCTGCTCTGGAAAAGGTAGTATCCGTGGTCCGCGACGAGTATTATCCTGGTGTTGTCATAAACGCCGCTTTCTTTCAGGTACTCCAGCCAGTTCCCTATCTGGATGAGAGTGGCCACGTTGGTCTGGTAGTGCGCCATCTGCTCACCGTACCATATGTTCATGCTGCGTCCACCCGCTTTGAAGCGGTCTTTGTGCGCGCTGTCATACTCTGTGTTGTCCACCTCCTCCGCCGGGACGTATTCCGGCTCCTTAAGGAGCATGGTCTCGTGCGGAAGATCGTTGTAGAAAAACAGGAAGTTATTATCCGATCCGCTGCTGATCCTGGTCATGGAGCTCAGGTTCTCCAGCACGTTGTAAGACTCCATGAAAGACTCGCTGATGCCCGTGGACACTGACATCCCGGATCTGGTCTGCGTAATGGAAGAATGGTCTCCCGCCGCCAGGTAGTTGCCTTCATCGTACATCCCCAGCTGCACCGGAAGCGGCATGATCTTCATGAGCGAGAAGCAGAAGAAGTTCCGCCTGTTCCTCACAGTCATAAGTTCCTTGTTCTCAAGGCTGCTGAACTTGCCCTTGGTCACGAAAGTGTTGATCTCCGGCCACTCATCGTAGATGGACATGTCCGGTATCCACTTGTAGTTGGCGTACGGAGCGTCGCATACAGTTACATCGAAGCCTTCCTTAAGGAACATCACAGGCATCACCTTAAGGGACTCATCATGCTTGTCCTTAAGGGACTCGCCGTCGCGCCTGTTCATCTCCACGGGAGTATATTCATAGCCGCCCATGAGCGCGGGAGCGCCGAAATTCGTGTGACCGCCGAAGGATATAACGTTGGAATAGTATGTAAATCCGTCGAATACCTCTGCCAGCTCCGGCTTTTCGCTGAATATGTACGGGATGTACTCTCCCATGGCGCGGTCCAGAAAGATGACTGCGACGTTCTTCCCCTCCCTGCTGAACGTGAAGTGCGCGAGCGCGTCGTTTCCGTTAGCGCGCGCGTCATTGATCGAGGACGCGGACTTAACTATATTGATCCCGGACATCACGACTATGGCGGCAGATGCTATGGCAAGGATGGACTTCGGAGCTTTTCTGAACTTCCTCAGTATCAGAAGAAGTATCACAGCCGCGGCAGCCGCAGCGGCAACGTTGAGCGTCCCTTCCAGGAAGGAATACCAGAGCCCGTTCTCGAACCTGAGCGCGGATGACACCACGCCCATCCTTGTGCCGAAGAACATGTAATCGACAACGGCGATCCCGCAGAAGCACCACAGCACGCGTTCGAAGATGACCTTGCCCCTTGCCCCGGCGAGCCAGTAGAACACGCCGAACCAGAAGCAGAAGGTCCCGGCGGCAAGGCACAGCGCGCTTGCTATGTACCAGAGCGGACTGTAGTTAAGGGTGGTATCGAAATACTCCTGGGGCGATGCGCCCACGTACGCGGAAGGTATCAACAGACCCGCAAGGAGAGTCAGGAACAGCGCCGCCGCGATGAACAGCTTCCTGTCCGGAGACGCAGGCTGCCTTTCCTTCTTCTCCCGCTTCTCCTTTTTGCTCCGCGCGGCCAGTTTATACACTATGTTCTTGCAGAGAGAGAATACGTTGTTGAGAGTCCAGTAGAACACGAGCCCCGAGGGAGAGGTATACAAAAACACAAGGAACACCAGGGCTATCCCGTATGTCTGGATCTTGGTCTTTAAGGGGAAGCCCTTAAGATACAGCGCCGCGGAGGCGAAGTTGATCAGCGTCATAAGTATGGGGAGCACGTTTATCGCCGTGCTTCCTATGGTGATCATCCCGTCCGGCACGCCGAGGTCCGCTATGGGCCCGAAGCTGACGCCCTTCAGGGTCTCCAGGTGCGACAGGAACTGATAAGCTGCCATGAAGAACGGTATCTCAAGGAGCAGCGATACGGATCCGTGCAGCGCGTTGAGAGGCGAGTAGCTGTTCTGGCGGTAGTAGGTCTGGAGCATCATCATGCGCTCGCTGCCGGAGAAGGTCTTCTTGATGTGGTCTATGCCCTTTTTGAGACGCGCCTCCGTATCTCTGGCCTGCATCTGCATGGCGTCCGCCCTCCTGTAGAGCGGCAGCACCAGGAAGTTCATGGCAAGGCTCAAAAAAATGATGGATACTCCCGGGATACCCGTCAGCATGTACGCCAGCTGGAATATCACCTCGAACACCAGCTTAAGCGGCCCTATGAAAACTGTTTCTATGATGGAATACAAAGACATATCAGTCGTTTTCCTCCGGCGCCCTGTCCAGGAGGCTCTCTATGTAGTCTGCGGCAAGCTCCGCCCCGCGCCCGGGATGGGCCCAGGTCTCGGCCTTGACTTCTCTCCTGCCTTCCTCGTACCGAGGGTCGGAAAGGCACTCGTCTATGAGGGACCGCAGATCCTCCATATTATCGTCCGTCAGCATCTTTCCAAGCCTTGGAAGAGCCGAAGCCGTCCACAGCGGCCTGTCCAGCCACCACGCGTCGTACTGAGAAAGATCTATGTCCGGGTCCGTGTAGATGACGGGCTTGTCGTATATAAGTGTGAAATCGAAGATCACGCCGGAGAAGTCCGAAACGAGTATGTCGGACCTTCTTAAGACCTCGAAATTGTCCACGTCGAAGTTCCATTCGAGCTGATCCGAGGCCGGATGCTCCGCCATGATCCCGTCCAGCAGCTCCTTTTCCGATACCGCGGACTGCGGGTGCGGGCGCACGATTACATGATACCCGGTCTTAAGAAGCACATCTATGATCTTCCCTCCGTACACGGAGAATATGGCGCTCTTTCCCCAGGAGGGAGCAAGCAGCACGGTGCACGGATGATCAGGCGCCGGGCCGGCTTCGCTAAGTCTCTTCGCCATCTCGTCCATGTAGGGGAT
>JAFZRK010000165.1 GCA_017619905.1 Bacillota bacterium | reverse complement strand
CGCCGTGGGCAACGGCCCGGCGCTCACCGCGCAGGCGGTCATAAAGATGGCGGCCATGTACGTGGTGCTGCGCATTATCGACGCGGGCGCCAGCTTTTACATGCAGTCTCAGGGGCACATAATGGGCGTCTACATAGAGACCGACATGAGGCGCGCCGCCTTCGACCACCTTCTCAAGCTATCCAGCAGCTACTACAGCAACCACAAGATCGGACAGCTGATGGGCCGCATAACCAACGATCTCTTCGACGTTACCGAGTTTTCGCACCACTGCCCGGAGGAGTTCTTCATTGCGGGCATTAAGTTCGTGGTGTCGTTCATCATCCTTTCGCAGTACTCGCTGGGCCTGACTGCCCTCATATTCGTATGCCTGCCTATCATGTTCGTGGTCTGCTCCAAGCTCAACCACTGGCT
Source organism: Bacillota bacterium (assembly GCA_017619905.1). Lineage (GTDB taxonomy): Bacteria > Bacillota > Clostridia > Peptostreptococcales > Anaerovoracaceae > RUG13409. The sequence goes on along the minus strand of JAFZRK010000165.1, from coordinate 3,487 downwards.
CAGGGCCACCCAGAAAGCGCAGCGCTTCCAGGTGGGCGAGCTCAACTCCGTCATCGAAGACAGCTTGCTCGGCGAAAGGGTCATAAAGGCCTTCACCGCTGAGGACGAGGAAAAGAAGAGGTTCGAGGAAGGCAACAAGGAGTTCCAGAAGATAAAGAAGAAGTCCTTCTATGCCATGGCTTCGTTCGGCACCACCACCCGCCTGTTCGACGGGCTCATGTACTCGATAGTGATAATCGGCGGCGGACTGTTCCTCGTGAACGGCAGGATAAGTTCCGGCGATCTTGTGGCCTACATACTCTACGTTTCCACTCTCATCTCAACGATACGCCGCATAGTCGAGTTCACCGAGCAGTTCCAGCGCGGAATGACAGGCATAGAGCGATTCCTTGAGATAATCGATACGCCCGTGGACATCCAGGATGCCGAGGGAGCGGACGATCTTAAGGTGACCGGAGGCATGATAGAGTTCCGCCACGTGGACTTCGAGTATCCGGACGATCACAACAAGGTGATAAAGGACCTGAGCTTAACGATACACCCCGGCGAGAACCTTGCGATAGTAGGCGCTTCCGGCGGCGGCAAGACCACGATCTGCAATCTGATCCCGAGATTCTACGACATCACCTCCGGAAGCATATTCATAGACGGTCAGGACATAAGCGAAGTTACGCTCAAGTCCCTCAGGCGCTCAATAGGCATAGTGCAGCAGGATGTTACGCTGTTCAGCGGCACCGTGCGCGACAACATACGCTACGGAAAGCCCGGAGCCACGGACGAAGAGATACTTAAAGCCGCGGAACTGGCAGGCGCAAAGGAGTTCATAGACCTGCTGCCGGACGGCATAGACACATACATAGGCGAGCGGGGCGTAAAGCTATCCGGCGGCCAGAAGCAGCGCATCTCAATAGCACGCGTGTTACTTAAGGACCCGCGCATTCTGATACTGGACGAGGCCACCTCCGCCCTGGACAACGAGAGCGAACTGCTCATAACCCGCAGTCTGAAGGAACTTACCAAAGGCCGCACCACTCTTACGATAGCGCACCGTCTTACCACGGTGCAGGACGCGGACCGCATTCTGGTACTGGACAAGAACGGCATCCAGGAGGAAGGGACCCACGAGACCCTGCTGGAGGCAGAAGGCATGTATTACAAGCTTTGGAACCGCATGACGGAACTCAGTTAGTAACTTGGTTTACCGTTCTCACATAAAAACAGCGCCCGGCCGCGAAATGCGTGCCGGGCGTTTTGTTGTAATTTCCGGGATCACCTCTTGTAGCGTTCGGTGATCTCCCTGATCCTTTTTACAGGAGCTTCCTTAAGCTGATCTTCGGTCATGCGCCATTCCCAATTGCCTCCGACTGTGCTGGGGCGGTTGATGCGCCCTTCAGCGCCTATGCCAAGATAATCCTGCATCTGCGCTACGAACAGCCGGGCCGGGGAGCCCATGCCTGCGCGGATGAGGCCCCACTCGAAGCCCTCGTCGTCCGTTATGTGCAGATACTGTCTGGCGTAGTTCAGGCAGCGCTTAGGAGCGTCATGCTCCACCCACTCCTTTACCGTACAGTTGTCGTGCGTGCCTATGTAGCAGACGCAATTCTCCGTGTGGTTGTGCGGCAGATGCTCGCTGTCGTACTGCGGGTCGAACGCGAACTCCAGGACCTTCATTCCGGGAAGTCCACTGTCCTTAAGCAAAGTCCCTACATCCTGGGTTATGACGCCCAGATCCTCGGCTATGAAGAGCGTATCGCTGAACCAGTTGGTTATGGTCCTTACGAAATCGATGCCCGGGCCCGGCTCCCAGTGGCCTGCCTTTGCGGTAGTCTCCCCGTAAGGGACGGCCCAGTACTGCGCAAATCCCCGGAAGTGATCTATGCGGACCATGTCGAACAGACTGCTGGCGCGGCCTATGCGGCGTATCCACCAGTTATAGCCGTTCTTCTTCATGGCGGGCCAGTTGTAAAGAGCGTTGCCCCAGAGCTGGCCTGACTCGGAGAAAGCATCCGGCGGAACGCCCGCCACTGCCGTGGGCACGCCGTTCTCGTCCAGCAGGAACTCGCCCGGGTTGTCCTTTACGTCCTTGGATTCCGCGGGAACGTATATGGGGATGTCCCCTATTAGCCCTACGCCCTTGCTGTGAGCGTACTCGCGCATGGCGTCCCACTGTTTCCGGAAGATCTCCTGGAGCTGCTCTTTGGAAAAGTCCTTAAAGAGTTCCTGTCTGCCTGCGATCACCTTTTCGTAATCGACGCGGGACGGATCGCTGCCCCAGTCTATCCTGCGGATGTCGGAACGCTTAATGAGCCCTTCGTCAGCGAGCATGTCCAGATCTATGAACAGCGTATTGCTCTCGAAAGCGTCCAGGCAGTAATACGGCGAATTGCCGTAGCCCGTCGCCTCCACAGGAAGCATCTGCCACCAGCTCTGGCCGGATCTCGCAAGAAAGTCTATGAACCTGTAGGCGGCCTTTCCCATGGTCCCTATGCCGTATCTCGACGGCAGGGAGAACAGAGGGAGCAGCACGCCGCTGCTTCTTTTGAATTCCATTCGGCTCTCCGTTAACTACTTGATAGGCGCCTGGCAGGGATAGAGGATGTTGACCTCGCTCTCCGTGTCGAAGAAGTGCATTACCTTGCCTTCGCAGGTGACCTTCAGCTTGGCTCCGGGCACCAGCGCTTCTCTCTGCTCGTGGGTAAGCGTAATGGTGGGGATCCTTACGATAAGCTTGTTGCCGTCCTCCGCCACTACGTGGAGGTGGTACTCGGAACCCATCATCTCGTTCACTTCCAGCGTGCAGTCTATGGCGTTGGCGTCGTTCTCGTCGGCCAGCACCATGTGCTCCGGACGGACGCCCAGGATTATGTCCTGAGTGGGAACGTTCCTGTCCCTGAGCATCTGGCCCTTCTCGCCGCCCACCTTAAGGATGGCTCCGCAGGCCGCAACGTGATACTCGCCGTCTCCGCGGACCAGCTTGGCCTTGAGAGTGTTCATCTTGGGCGCGCCTATGAATTCCGCTACGAACAGGTTGCCCGGTCTGTCGAAGACCTCTTCCGGGCTGCCCACCTGCATTATATAGCCGTCCTTCATTATGACTATGCGGTCGCCGAGGGTCATGGCCTCGGTCTGGTCGTGAGTTACGTAGAAGAAGGTGGTGTCCAGTCTCTGGCGCAGGAGTATTATCTCCGCTCTCATCTGGTTGCGCAGCTTGGCGTCCAGATTGGACAGCGGCTCGTCCATGAGGAACACCTTGGAGTCGCGGACCATTGCGCGGCCTATCGCGACACGCTGTCTCTGTCCGCCGGAAAGAGCCCTCGGCTTTCTCAGAAGATAATCGGTGATGCCGAGTATCTCAGCCGCGTGAGTGACCCTCTCGTAGATCTCGTCTTCCGGCATCTTCTTGATGCGCAGCGGGAAGGCCATGTTGTCGTAGACCGTCATGTGCGGGTACAGAGCGTAGTTCTGGAATACCATCGCTATGTGCCTG
>JAFZRK010000164.1 GCA_017619905.1 Bacillota bacterium | reverse complement strand
GCCCCGCGGTTCGTTTCGTCGGTCCTGTCTGTAAGCCATGCATTGTATGCGGCGTCGTTTGCAGTGGATCCGAAGAATGTCATGACGCAGTCAAGTATTATAACTATGGTGACAGCCGCAGCAGCTGTTCCGGCAGCCGCGCCGAAGACCGAAGACAGTATGTCCAGACGCACGAACGCAAAGGCAATGATCGACACGCCCCAGAGGATGTAACCAAGGCACATGAATATCCTGCGCCTCTGGAGCCGGTCGGAGAGCGCCCCGATGAATATCGTCGTCAGCGTCGCCGCAACTGCGCTGGCTTCTACCATCAGGGAAATATCCGAGGCGGAAGCGTTGAACATCTTGTAGATGAACACGTTGAAATACATGTTCTCTACGACCCAGGCCACCTGCCCCGTGAGAGCGTATATTATAAGCGCTATGTAGAACTTCTTTTTACCCATTCTTTTCCTCCGGATACTCCAGGCCCCATTCTTTTCTAATCGCTGTCATGGTATCCATGACGCTCAGTGTATGTCCAAAAAGCATTGCGGACGCATCACCGGTCCTGACGGCTCGCTCCATGTCTTCGATCTCGTAAATCAGGGCTTTGGAACGTTCTCCGGCAGTCAGCTGACGGGTCTCTCCGGTCTGAGCGTCAGTTATGTACGCGGTGTCCGCGCGCGGATAGTCGGGTATCTCGACGTATGCTTTCTCGAAGCTTACCATAATACGCTTCGGCTGTTTTGAATGCATGCTGAGCGCGACTGTTGCGACCTGACCGGTCTCCGTCGCAAGCGCGATCGCTGACAGATCGTCCGTACCGCTCTGCGCCGGCACCATGACGCTGAAAACGTTGGATGGATCGCTGTCCAGGAACAGCCGTACCGCGGAAAGAGCGTAAACGCCAATATCCAGCAGCGCTCCGCCACCCAACTCCATGTTGAAAAAGCGGTTGTTCGGGTCGTAATTCTTAAAGCTGCCGAAGTTAGCGGTAATGATTCTCGCTTTTCCAAGTTCACCAATGTCCGACATTCTTTTGAGTTTTTTATACAGAGGCATATGGTAGATCGTCTGCGCTTCCACCAGTATCAGCCCACGTTCGGTTGCAATTCTTGAAAGCTGCTTAAGCTCGGATATGTTCAGCGTTATGGCTTTCTCGGCAATTACGTGCTTTCCGGCTTCCAGGCACTGTTTTATCTGGCCGTAGTGAGTATTGTTCGGCGTTGCGATATAAACGATGTCAACTTCAGGGTCTGCGCACAAATCATCAACGCCGCAGTACACTTTTCCGACGCCGTATTTCAAGGCAAAGCTCTCGGCTTTGGAGTAAGATCTGCCCGTAACGCCGAGTATCCTTCTTCCTGCGTCCGAAAAGGCAGTCGCCATCTGATTTGCTATTGTCCCTGTGCCTATAAATGCCCAGTTAAGTTCTCTGTCCATTGTGTTATCCGCGCTCACCTGAAATTGAGATCGTAGACCTTCTCCGCCATGACTGCGTTCGAAAAATCAAGTATCATCCATGTCGGAACAAGTTTAGAAAAGTCGTTCAGCAGGAAGTTCTTGTTAAGCACCTTGGCGTACGAATACGGATGCCCGAACTTAGGAGTGCCGTTGGTGCTGAGGAAGCTGATACGAAGATCCGCGTCGATCATGGCGGAATAGTCAAGTCCTGCGAGGAACGCTTTCCACTTGTCGGATGCGTTATATTTATACCTGTCCTGGACAATGAGCTTGTACTTGTCCTGCTGCTCCAGAACAGCGTTCAGAGAAGTATCTTCCTTGCCGCCCTGATCGGCCCAGAAAAGCTGTATTCCGGACTTACTGCCGTAATTGCAGACATCCTCGTAGCGGCGGAAAAGAACAAGCCGTCCGCGGCATTCGGCCATACGTGGAATGGTGTCGCTCAGGTACCAGCGGTCCGGGTCCTTGTTTATATACTCGTGAAGGAGCTTCTGGAAAGCTTCGGTATCGCTGCCCTGTTCCATTTTAACGGCAAACACTATGGTCTCTGTGGGGTTGTCATCCAGGAACGCGTAGCATTCCCGAAGAACGTCTTCAAGTTCAAGGACCGGCGACCAGGGCCACGGCCCCCTCCTGCACTTGCAGAAACCGTGACAGAAGATAAGGCGGCTGCCGGTCTTGGTCTCTTCGATCTCCAGACGAACGTCGAGATATCTGTATCCTTCTTCGAGCTGCGCCTTTATGCCCGAGGACTGGCATTTGGAAAAGTACGCAAGATCCGCGTAATCGGATCCGCTGTCGTGGGTCCCGGGGATATAAAGCTCGCTGATCAGCATGTCGTCCCCTGCCCTCGCCATCCATTTAGCGGAGTTCTCCACCTTGGTGTACGAATGGCGGATAAGCAGCGGCGAGACGAAAACATAAAGTACAACGACAATAATGAGCGTAATAAGTCCGATAAGCAGTTTTTGCAGTATTCTTTTCATGACGGGCCTCTCGGGAAGCTTAGCGTTCCCTATCCTACTCACTCAGTGGTCAGCTTCTATAACTCGAAAAACTCCATTACATACTTGGTGGCCAAACTCATGTGCTGCGGGTTCTGGAACCGGTGGTCAGCTCCTTCTACGCTAATGAACTCAATGACGTTGTTCTCCGCAAACTCCCGGCTGTGGCTGTACGGCACCACTTCGTCCGCAGTGCCGTGGATGATCAGCATGTTGTCCGCATAGTCCATATAGTCCCATTCGCGGACATCGTTTTGCTTAAGATCATCAAGAAGAGCTGCAGTGACGACGACTTTCCGGTCGAAGCCGACAAGGACGTCCTTTCCTTTAAGGATGCGGTCGTATTCGTCATTTTTCATTATCCTGCCGGTAAGGATATCGTACATGCTGACCGCGGGGCAGCGCAGAGCGGTCTTTACGAACGGATCTCCGTGCTCGTGCAAGTATTTAAGGACAAGATAAGCGCCAAAACTGCTGGCGTAGGCGTAGAGCTGCTTTGCACCGATTTCATTCTTAACATGCTCGATCACAAGCTGCAGATATGTATCGCAGTCGCCCAGAGTCAGTTTCTTTTTGACGTCGTCTCCGTGCGCGGGCCAGTCGAAAACTATTATTACGATATTCTTATACTTTGACAGCACTTTTTCCGCGAACTTCTCAGCGGCAGCGTTGTCCTTATGACCTGCAAAGCCCGTGCAGAATATGATCGCCTTTTCGGGAGCCCCTTTATCTTTGTAATAGAGCTTGCAGCGTATGTTGTTTCCGCGCTCGTTTATCTCAAAGTATTTATGCATCATAACGATTAGTCCATACTGTCAGACCTTGACAAGATGCGCGATGGATTCGATGTGTTTAGTATAACTGAAGTTGTCGTACGCAGTGATCGAGATCGGCTTGTAACACAGCAGCGCAGCGGAGCGGAGGTTCTCGGCCAGCGTTTTAGGATTGCAGGATACGTATATGATATTCTCGACACCGTAACTAAGTATCTGTTGAAGTGCTTTCGGCGCAATTCCGGGACGAGGCGGATCGACCATTATAACGTCCGGTACAGCGCTAAGTTCTGCAAGCACTTTACCGACGTCGCCTGCAATGAATTCGCAGTTGTCAAGGCCGTTGATCTTTGCGGCCTCACGGGCTGTCTCTACGGCTTCTTCGACTATCTCGACGCCTATAGCGCGAGAGGCCTTCAGAGCCATCGCCTGAGTCATGGTCCCGGTTCCGCAATATAAATCGAACACGGTCTTATTCTCCAGAGACGGTATAAGTCCAACAGCGTCCCTGTAGAGGCGCTCGGCAGCTTCCACATTGGTCTGGAAGAACGAAAAAGCGCCCACTTTGAAGTTGAGACCGAGTATCTGTTCGTTGTAGTACTGCCTGCCGTAAAGGACTCTTACGTCCTCCGCCACGACCGCGTCCGAGCGATTGTCGTTTACCGTATGGAGCACTCCGACGATGGCGGACTCAGTATCCATCGAACGGATCATTTCCAGATAGCCGTTCTCGTCAAAGTCGCCCTGAGAACTTGTAACTATATTGACAAGAAGTTCGTTGGTGCGTACGCCGCGGCGCAAGACAAGCCCGCGAAGCAGACCGGCATGAGACTTTTTGTTGTAATGCGTATAAGCCCTGGAAAGGCAGAACTCCTGCGTGGCTCGCAGAAGCTTTCGGAAATCTTCGGGAACAAGCACGCAGCAGTCAGCAGGAACTATGGATATGAAACTCTTTTTAGCATGGAGCCCCAGTATGGTCGGTCCGTCTTTCACTTCGTTGCCGAAGGTGAACTCCATCTTGTTTCTGTAAGCAAAACTCGAAGGCGCCTTAACGATCCCTTTGTATACAGAAGTATCTATGCCGGAAGCCGAAAGGCACTTAAGGACTTCTCTCTCTTTGACTGCCAGCTGCTCTTCGTCGGACATGCCAAGATAGGAGCATCCGCCGCATCGTCCGAAGGACGGGCAGAGTGCTCTCCCCTTTTTCAGTATCTGCGGATCCATTTGCTTTTCAGCAGCCATACTTGTCCAGAAACTCCTTCTTGAATTCCGCGAACCGGTCTTCCTCTATTGCCTTGCGTATGTTCTCTGCAAGACGGACAAGGAAGTATAGATTATGTTCGGCCAGAAGCATGGACCCCAGTATCTCCGGGTTCTTCTGGTGGAACAGATGCCTTGCGTAAGCTCTGCTGTAATTGCGGCAGCAGTAGCAGTCGCATTCGGGATCTATAGGTGTAAAGTCGTCAAAGTATTTGGCGTTGTCGATGTTCAGGCGCCCGTGACTGGTCATTGCCATCCCGTGCCTCGCTAGGCGCGTTGGCTCAACGCAGTCGAACATGTCCACGCCGCGTTCCACGGCCTCAAGAATGTAATCAGGAGTACCGATGCCCATAACGTAGCGTGGTCTGTCCGCTGGAAGCATGTCAACGGCATAGTCCAGAACGCCCACGTACTTTTCCTTTGGCTCACCGACCGAAATGCCTCCTATGGCGTAGCCGGGCAGGTCCAGATCAACGATAGTGTCAGCGCTCTGCTGCCTCAGATCCTTAAAGAAACCACCCTGCATTATGCCGAAAAGCGCCTGGTCTTCAGGACGCTTATGAGCGTCCGCGCAGCGCCTGAGCCAGCGGCTGGTCCTTGCCTGAGACTTTGCGATGTAATCGTAGTCCGCATCCGGAGGAGCGCATTCGTCGAAAGCCATTATGATGTCCGCACCAAGAGCGTTCTGCACTTCCATGCTGCTCTCCGGCGTGAACATGTGCTTGGAGCCGTCTATGTACGAACGGAAAGAGACGCCCTCTTCAGTTATCTTGCGCAGATCGCCCAGAGAGAACACCTGAAAACCGCCGGAATCCGTAAGGATAGCGCGGTCCCAGTTCATGAACTTATGAAGACCGCCCGCCCTCCGCACCAGCTCGTGACCGGGCCTCAGGTACAGGTGATAGGTATTTGCAAGTATTATCTGAGCGCCTTCGTGCCCGAGCGCGGCGACGTCCTCCGGCTTCATTGCCTTGACCGTCGCCTGCGTTCCGACCGGCATGAACACAGGGGTCTGCACGTCTCCGTGCGGAGTATGCATCACTCCCCTGCGCGCTCCGGTATTCGCGTCCTTATTTATAAGATCGTAAGTTACTGCTTTTTTCATTCTGATGTCCTCTTTTACGAACACAGTTTATCAAATTATGCAGAAATATGCAAAATCTCCGTCCGAAGTTACGACACGATCCTTTGCATCCGTGATTGAACGCCGACGAGTTTTTGGTATAATTGAATGGAAAGGAACAGTCAATATCAAGGAGATCTTTATGGATATCACAAGAAAACTAGCTGAATTCACAGCAAATACCCGTTTCGAAGACATTCCCGCAGAAGTGATCGAAGTTGAAAAACGCTCCATTCTGGACAACATCGCGATCATAAGCGGCGGAGTCGACGGTGACGGATGCCGCCAGTTCGTGGAGTTCGCGGAAGAGATGTCCGCGGGCGGCAAAGGCGAAGCAACCCTGCTCGGCTACGGCAAAAAGCTGCCCGCCATCTGGGCTGCTTTCGCAAACGCGTCAATGGTAATGGCGCTGGATTTCTCGGATACGTCGCAGACAGCTACGATACATCCGAACACTTCCACGTTCACAGTCTGCCTTGCTCTTGCGGAAAAGCTCGGCGGAGTTTCCGGCAAGGACTTCCTGACCGCCATGGTATGCGGCTCTGAAGTCGCCTGCAGACTTGCAAGAGCCACTCAGGCGTCCAGGTTCGCCATGTACGGCTACTACATGCCGCCGGTATTCACGTCCTTCGGCGCAACTGCGGCTGCATGCAAGCTGCTCGGCCTCAACGCAGATCAGATAATAGACGCATGGAGCTTAAATCTGTCCCAGTACATCTGCAGTTCGGAGCTTACAAAGAACAAAGAGACCCCTATCCGTTCGGTGAGAGAGGCATTCGGTGCCAAGGCGGCCATGTCCTCCGCCCTTCTTGCGGCAAAGGGAATCAAGGGATTTAAGGATCCGTTCGAAGGCGAACAGGGATTCTACAAAGCTTACTTCCAGAACGATTACGATCCGGAGCCGGTGCTCAAGGACCTCGGAAAGCTCTGGGAGGCCCAGAACCTCGTATTCAAGCCATGGCCCTGCTGCATGGGAAACCACGGTTGCATAAACGCTGCCATGAACATAATGAAGGCCCACGACATAAAGCCGGAAGACATCACCGCGCTGAAAGCCGAAGCTCCGTCCACGGCAAGAGTCGTACTGGAGCCAACGGAAGATAAGAAGAGACCGAAGAACGCCATAAACGCGAAGTACAGCATGCCCTACACCGTCTCCACGTCTATCATCGACGGACAGGTGACGCTGTCCAGCTTTGAGCAGGATAAGCTTTCAAGGCCGGAGATCCTTGCCCTTGCTGACAAGTTCAGCCACAAGCTCAACGACGACTGGGACAAAGACCCGGAGATGAAGACCGCAGGCCGCCTTACCATAGAGACTAAGGACGGAAGAAGCTTTACGGAACTTGTAGTAAAGACTCTCGGAAATCCGCTCAATCCAATGACAGACGACGCGTTTGCCGCCAAGTTCCACTCCTGCATGGATCTTGCTGATGCGCCCAGGACCAGAGACGAACAGGACCAGATAATGGAGCATGTAAAGTCGCTGGAAACCATCAACGATATGAGGGATATAGCAGCGATGCTGTAAATAGACGATTCATCTTAAATTACTAACCCCGCGGTAAACGCGGGGTTTCATTAAATAACAAAACCCACCGGATGGTCCGGTGGGTTTTTGGTTCAAGGAAAAGTTACAGATTACTTACCCTTTACAATGTCCTTGATTATAGCGGAAAGACGCTGCCACTCAGTGAGAATGTCAGCAGCCGGCCAGGTGTAATACTTCGAAGTACCGCCCTGGTTGCGCTGTCTTACGTAGAAGGACTTCTCGTCAGTGGACTGCGGAACGTTCTCCAGACCGTCAATGCACTCCTTGATCTGAGCAACGATAGCGGGATCGGTGCCGGCCTTGACGATAAGAGCGGTGGTGTTAGGCACGTTGTAGGATTCGGCCTTATCCTTGCCGAATACGTCGAGGAGAGTCGGAACTGCCTTGATCAGGTCAAGATTAGCGGTGTCAGCGGGATAATAGCCGAATTCATTGTCCGCTCTGCAGTTGATGATGCCCTTGTACTTATCCGGCTGAGACAGATAAGACTTGGCAGCGTTGGTCTCATCGTGGATGGAGACCTGGATAGCTCCGTTCTCGATACCTACGGAAAGCTCATCCCTGTTGCAGGTGACCCATTCTACCTTGTCGTAGAGACCGGCCTGAATGAAGAGGGCCTTGATCTTGGTAGTCATGATGGATCCGGTCCTGTTGGCAACAGTTACGTGACCGTCCTTTGCTGCGGAATAAGTAGGATACGGATATGCCTCTATCTGCTTAACAAGGGATTCCCAGTCATCGAAAGGACTGTCTTTCTGTGTGATCAGCATGCATCCGGAATACGGATAGGGCTGAATCATGCCGGTCACGATGGTGAACTTGCTGGTGTCGGTAGGATCGTTGGACCATACGCCTTCATGGAAAGCGGTCAGAGCGTCAAGACCGATAGCCATGATCTGAAGTCCGTCAGCGTCTTCCTTAAGAAGCTTCTGAGCAAGTGCTTCGCCGTTACCGGTAGCGTTGAACTCGACCTCGACCTTTGCGCCGGTCTGTTCACGGATCCAGTCAGCAAGAACATTGGCGTTCTGAGCAGTAGCGGAACTCTCGTTGTACGGGAAGTACAGAGTTACGGCATCTGCCGGCCACTTCGGAGTTTCCGGTTCAGTGTTGGCATTACTGGAGTTATTGGACGGTGTGCCGCAGGCGGCAAGGCCGAAGACCATTAACAGCGCCAGTAATAAAGCAATAACTTTCTTCATTGTGTTTCCTCCTAATTAAAGTACACTTTAACTATTACAAACCCTGCTAGAAAAGGTCTGTTATCAATCATTGATCTCCGCGGCCTGCTCTCTTGCTGCATCGTTCTTGGACTTCCTGCCTTTCTTAATAGCCGGAGCAATGAACCCGTACAGAAGAACAAGAGTACCGACGACGATGAATACGCAGGAGATGGGTCTGGTAAAGAAACCCTTGAATCCGGGAGACGTTGCCACTGCCTTTCTGACGTTATTCTCGAGCATTGGTGAAAGAATGAACGCCATGAGGAACGGCAAGCTGGATACGCCGAATATATCAAACAGAATAGCGAGGCAGCAGCTGACAAGCATTACGATCAGACTGAAGAAGTTTCTCTGAGCCATGTAAGCGCCTGTAAGAGCAAGCATTATTACTATGCTGTACAGATAGTGATACGGTATCTTAAGCAGCGCCGGGAACGTAGGCATACCGATGGTCTCATACAGAACTATTATTATAGCGGAGAGCAGCGCAGCCGTGAACAGCGTATAGACGATCTCCGGGTTGGTCTGGATGAGCAGCGGGCTCGGCTGTATGTTCTTCTGCTGCAGGGCCTGAATGAACTGTACGCAGGAAGCATCTCCGGGAATACCGAGAGCGATCAGCGGTATGAGAGCACCGCCTATGGCGGAGTTCTTAGCTGTTTCTCCGGAGAGAACTCCCATGATCTCTCCTTTGCCCCACTTCGACTTATCCTTGGCGAGCATGTTCTCCGTTGAATAAGCCATTATGGAGGCAACAGGACCACCGAGTCCGGGCATGAAGCCAATGACAAGACCGATAATCCAGGAACGGATGAATCCAGCGAAGTTTTCTTTAAGATCCTTGCCCGGCCATTTGAAACGTCCGACCTTTACGTCTACCTTCTTCGCCTTTTCACCTCTGGCGTACTCAAGCATTATGATCTTGCCGGCGAACAGACCGAGCATTAAGCTGATAAGGTTGATGCCGTTGCGGAAATCGATAATGTTGAATAATATGAACCTTCCGGAAGCATCCAGAGGATCGGATCCGATCGATGCGATGAATATGGCAAGACCGGCGCCGAAGAGTCCCTTGGCCAGATTGCCCTTGGAAAGACCGACGACCATAAGGATCGCGCAGTAGCACAGAGCCGCGTATTCCCAGAAGTAGAGGTTTACGGCCCATGCAGCGATCGCCTTGCATGTGAATACTGCAAGTATGACGGACGGAAGAGTTCCGAGGAAGGATGCCATTACAGCAACCGAAAGCGGCCTGACAGGATCTCCTTGTTTTGTGAACTCGTAGCCGTCCCATACTGTGGTGAGCGATGAAGATGTGCCCGGGATACCAAGAAGTATCGATCCGATGCATCCGCCGCTCATGCCGCCTATTACTATGGAGATGAACAGCGCCATGCACATGGCCGGCTCCATTTTATAGGCGATGGGAAGAAGAACTACGATGAGCGTGCTGCTTCCAAGACCCGGGATAGCTCCCAGGATAACGCCTGCAAGAGATCCTGCGACTACGAATATGATGCCCTGAACCGTAAGGAGACTCTTAAATGCTTCAGCAAAATATTGTAACATTTTTGACCTCCTTTACTTTAACATCTTCCAGATTATGCCCTTAGGCAGTCTGGCCTGAAGTCCAAGGATGTAGGCGCAATAGATGAGCGCTCCTGCAATGACCGCGAATATGAGGGCCTTGATGATCCTTTTTTTCGTGGGCATGTCCGGATAGGTCTGCTTGGACATAAGATACGTGATGATGAAAAGCATGATCGGAACTGTAGCAGTGAAGCCGATCAAATAATACAGTACGGCTGTCAGAATGTACATGCCGAACATTACAGCGGCGCTGACCCACTGCTTTTTGGTAAGGAACCGCTTTGGCTTGCCGTCCTTATCCAGTTTGACGGGTTCCGGTTTGATGAGCACGATAACAGAACAGATGAACATTATTACAGCGCCTATCAGGGGGAACAGTCTCGGACCCGGATCGTTCATATTCTTGGCATCCGGAAGGATGCAAATTGAATAATACATTATCCAGGCGGAGAACAGAATCCCGAAGATACCAAAACCAATGTCTTTTTTGTTTTTGATCTTCATAAATACTCCTGAACAACAAAAGATATAAAATTACTCATATATTATGCAACAAACGCTTTGCTAAATCAATAGCAAAGCGTATATTTCACATTTGTGTCGGAACTCAGTCGTCCAGCTTCCAGCCGGTCGGAACGAACAGGTCCGTATAGAGTTTTATGGCGTAGCGGTCCGTCATCCCGGCTATGTAGTCCTTAACAACTTCGTCAATGCCGTCCTGTTCCAGAAGGTCCAGGTTCTCTCGCGGAAGCTCCTGCGGCCTTTCGTGGTAGTACTGATAGAGCGTTTCTATCAGCGTCTTGATTCTGCGGAGCTCCTTCTCCTGCTTGACGTGCGGGCTCTTGTAGACGTTTCCGAACATCCAGTTCCTGAGTGCGTCCATGGCCTCGAACGCTTCCTGCGACTGCTTTATCTCAGTCATTTCGTCGGAACAGTTGATAGCGTCTGTAACAAGATAATTAATTCTTTCGCCGTGAGAGCGGCCCAGCACTTCCAGACAGTCCTGAGGAAGATCCTCTTCTCTTATGACCCCTGCTCTGAGAGCGTCGTCTATGTCGTGGTTGATGTAAGCAATGCGGTCCGAAAGACGGACTATCTGCCCTTCCAGAGTGAACGGCTTGTCCGGTCCGGAGTGGTTGAGAATGCCGTCTCTTACTTCCATTGTAAGGTTGAGCGTACGTCCGGAAGGTCCGCGCTCTATTACGTCAACCACCCTTAAACTCTGCTTGTTGTGGGAGAATCCGCCGGGATGTATATCGTTAAGGTAAGCTTCGCCGTTGTGTCCGAAAGGCGTATGCCCAAGATCGTGTCCCATGGCGATGGCTTCCGTAAGATCCTCGTTGAGGCACAGCGCGCGGGCGATGGTCCTTGCGATCTGAGAGACTTCAAGGGTATGCGTAAGACGCGTCCTAAAGTGGTCCCCTTCCGGAGACAGGAAGACCTGTGTTTTATGCATGAGGCGCCTGAGCGCCTTGGAATGGATTATGCGGTCCCTGTCACGCTGAAAACATGTGCGGACAGCGTCCTGTTCCTCAGGAAATACGCGTCCTTTGGATTCAGCCGAAAGGACTGCAAGCTTAGAAAGCGTGTATCTTTCTCTTTGTTCTATCTCTTCCCGTAAAAGCATGTTTACTCCCTTTTATACGCCGGTGGAACCGAAGCCGCCCTTGCGTTTTCCTTCCGCTGCATCGTCCTCCGTTATGCCGTGAGGCACCAGAACGGCCTGTACGAACGCCTTTCCGGCCGGTATCTGAACAACTTTGCCGCTCCTGGAATCGTTCGTTATCGAGACCTGAATGTGGCCTTCGTTGTCAGAACCGTAATAATCCGAGTCGATCAGTCCCGTCGTGTTGTCCAGTTGCAGGCGGAACTTAGTTCCCAGGCCGGATTTTGGCAGTATCAGAAGCATCCAGCCCGGCTGCATCTTTATGCGAAGGCCTGTGGGCACTTTAATGCCCTCCCCCGGATACAGAGTAATATCGACCGGAGAAATGATATCGTAACCCGCAGAGCCGGCTGTGGCGCGCACCGGAAGAACGACGTTCCCGTACAGTTTTGCTGCGGCTTCCTCTGTGCCGCCTATGCATGTTATGAAATCAGAAGCGAACTGTCTTAAGCTCACCTTTTCAAACTTTGCGACTCTGTATTCCATGATAGTCCCCTTCTCTACTAAAGTCCGCGCTTAAGGAAAAGATCGTCGGCAATGCTGATGTAGTCTTCCAGCGGGAAGCACTGCCTGGAATGTTTCTGCAGGCCGATATCCGCCAGATGTCCGTGGAAATATACAGCCATGCAGGCGGCTTCGAACGGATCCTCCACGAAACTGAGCATCGCCGTCATCATGCCTGCAAGGACGTCTCCGCTTCCGGCCTGAGCCAGCGCGCTGCTGCCGCTCTTATTGACGTAGTATCTGCCGTCCGGCGAAGAAACGACGGTCTGAGGCCCTTTCAGGACCATTATGACGTTCTTTTCCGCAGCATAGGCATTTGCACAGGCGACAGGGTCTTCGACTACGGAAGAAAGCGGTACCTCTGAAAGAGCCGAGAACTCGCCTTGGTGAGGCGTAAAGATCAGCGGACACTTGATATTGCCGAGATCGTCGCAGCCCCATTTTATAAGCTTTAGTGCCTCGGCGTCCAGGACCAGAGGAGCCCGGCATTCGTTGTTAAGAGTATTGAATATCCTTGTCTTGGCTAAGTTGTTGACAGCTCCGCTTCCGAAACATACGGCTTTAATGCCGGGAAGCATTGCGGATACGACGTCTTCAGCATCCTTAAGCGGAGAATCAGTCTTAAACTCATTAAATGGATGATATACCGGAGTGATGTGCTGTCCGGCAACGATAGGATAGATATCCGAGGGCAAGGCAACATGGATATAAGGTGCGCCGACAGACTTTGCGCCTATGATATTGAGGCACGCCGCGCCGGCCATGCCGTAACTGCCTGATACCAGAAGGATCTTGCCGAACGTTCCTTTGTTAGCGTTCTCAGGCTTTTTTGGGAAGCGCTCAAAGAACCTGTTTTCGTCAATATCCTGAAACACTTCGTAAAAGTAATAGTCGCTCATGATGAAGCTCCTTAATAAATAACGATGCGTGATGCCCTGCGTTTCTGTCCACAACTTATAACTCGTGTATTATAACACAAATGCGCCGCTTCGCAAAACGCGCGTATATAAGCCCGGGCACACAAGAACAGCAAAAAGAAACAGAGCACCCGAGTTATTGCAGATGCTCTGTATTGCTTGTTCAGTTGACTATCAGGCCTTGATTATCGGGGTGTCTTCCAGGCCCTTGCGGGTAAGGTTCACCCTGCCCTTGTCGTCGATCTCATAGCACTTTACGGTGACGGTGTCGCCTACGTTCAGAACGTCGGTGACCTTCTCAACACGCTTGTTTGAGATCCTGGACACGTGCAGCAGTCCGTCCTTGCCGGGCAGAACTTCAACGAAAGCACCGAAGTCCATGATCCTGACAACCTTGCCGGTGTAGGTCTTTCCGACTTCCACGTCCGCGGTGATGTACTCGATCTCGGCCTTGGCTGCTTCTGCGGCCTCCAGGTTCGGAGACGCGATGAAGATGTTGCCGTCGTCGTCGATGTCGACCTTGGCTCCGGTGCGGGCGATGATGCCGTTGATGGTCTCGCCGCCCTTGCCGATGACCAGTCTGATCTTGTCGACCGGTACCTGCATGGAGATGATGCGCGGAGCCCACTTGGACAGTTCCGCTCTGGGCTCGGAGATCTCTTCCATCATCTGGCCCATTATGTACATGCGGCCTTCACGCGCCTGCTGAAGCGCCTTCCAGAGGATGTCCCTGGAAAGTCCGTGCACCTTTATGTCCATCTGGATGGCGGTGACGCCCTTTTCGGTTCCGGCGACCTTGAAGTCCATGTCGCCGAGGAAGTCTTCCATTCCTTGTATGTCGGACAGGATGGCCATGGTGGAGCTTCCGTCCTCTTCCACTCTCTCGACGAGGCCCATCGCTATGCCTGCGACCGGCGCCTTGATGGGAACGCCCGCGTCCATGAGAGCAAGCGTGGATCCGCATACGGAGGCCTGAGAGGAAGAACCGTTGGAGGACAGCACTTCGGAGACGACCCTGATCGCGTACGGGAACTCTTCCTTGCTGGGAAGTACAGGCAGCAGAGCTCTCTCAGCGAGAGCGCCGTGACCGCTCTCTCTTCTTCCGGGGGATCTGGGCTGCTTGGCTTCGCCTGTGCAGTATCCAGGGAAGTTGTACTGATGCATGTATCTCTTTTCGGTCTCTTCGTCCAGTCCGTCCAGAGTCTGGGATTCGGACAGAGTGCCGAGGGTGACTACGGAGAGCACCTGAGTCTGGCCTCTCTTGAAGAGTCCGGTGCCGTGGGTCCTGGGAAGGACGCCTGTCTCGCACCAGATGGGCCTTATCTCGTCCAGCTTTCTGTTGTCAGGACGGATGCCTTCGTCAAGTATGAGGGAACGTACCTGCTCCTTTACGATGTTGTAAAGAACGGCGTCGATATCCTTCTCGCCTTCCGGGAATACCTCCGCGAAGTGCTCCTTGGTATCCTGCTCCACAGCGTCCATGTTGTCCAGACGCTCCTGCTTGTCCTTGGTGAGGACTGCTTCGCGCATCTTGGGAACAGCGTACTCGCGGACTGCGGCGTCCAGTTCCTCGGAGGGCTTTCTTATCTCCGGCTGGATCTTTTCCTTGCCTATCACTTCGGCGATCTGCTTTATGAGACGGCAGAGCTTCTTGATCTCCTCGTGCGCGAACATTATCGCGTCAAGGCATACGTCCTCCGGAACTTCCTGAGCGCCGGCTTCCACCATCATGATGGCTTCTTCGGTACCGGCGACATACATGGAAAGGTCGGATACTGCTCTCTGCTCGAGAGTCGGATTGATGACGAAACGTCCGTCTACGCGGCCGACCTGAACGGAACCGGTGGGACCATCCCAGGGAATGTCGGAAATTGCCAGAGCAACGGAAGAACCAATCATAGCGCAGATCTCCGGAGCGCAGTCCGGATCGACGCTCATGACTACGGCCTGTACCTCAACGGCGTTGAAGAAACCCTTGGGGAACAGCGGCCTTAACGGCCTGTCCATGAGGCGGCACTTGAGTATGGCCTTCTCTGCGGGACGGCCTTCTCTTTTGATGAATCCGCCGGGGATCTTTCCTACGGCGTAGAGCTTCTCCTCGTAATCGCAGGAGAGCGGGAAGAAATCGGCGTCCGGATTGGCAGTCTTTGCCATGCACGCGGTAACGTTTACGACGGTGTCGCCGTACTTTACCATTACCTGGCCGTTGGTCTGCTCGCAGACTTTGCCGATCTCAAGTTCCAGGAGCCGGCCTCCAAGGGCCGCCCTGAATGTCTTGTAATCTGTAAATCTCATTTTTCCTCTTTCCGCGGCCAGCGCTTGACGACTCTGCGCACCGTATCTGCAGTGCGTACAGTTCTCAAGCCCCCGCCGCTTTTACACAATAAGTCCAGGCGGGATATGCTCCCGCCTGGGGTGATAACTTCTTTACTTTCTGAGTCCGAGACGGGCGATGAGAGTCCTGTAGCGCTCTATGTCCTTTTCCTTCAGATAAGCCAGAAGATTTCTTCTATGACCGACCATCTTAAGAAGTCCGCGTCTGGAATGATTGTCGTGCGGATGATCCTTAAGGTGCTCGTTGAGCTCGTTGATCCTGTAGGTAAGGATGGCTACCTGGACCTCGGGGGAACCGGTGTCGTTCTCGCAAGTAGCGTACTCTTTGATGATCTCTGCTTTCTTTTCTGTTGTAAGCATAAAAAAATACTCCTTTACTGCTTTCGCCTTAAGCTGCGTACATCGGTGGAGATTCGAATGCCGAAGCAAAAGGTATCCTTTAATTGACGACTAATATTAGCACAGGCACGGCGGCTTGTAAAGCGTTATTTTACATAATAAATCAACGCTTTTTGAAGCAGACATTCAACAGCAGTCCAAGGGCCAGCCCTATGAACAGCGCGGTAACGATCGGTCCGACAAGCAGGCCGAAATTGCCGAAGAAATGTATCTTTCTTTGAAACTGAAACAGAATGGTGATGACAACTGCCGCCGCTCCTGAGATACAGAGGAATCTAACAGCAGTTTTCCGGTTGCAGAAAAACGCGATGGGCATCCCTGCCAACAATGGTATTCCGCAGGCAAGAAGAACGGATTCCAGATCGAAATTCTTTATAAAAAGGATAAGTGGAATAATGAAAGACTGTGTCATGTTCAAACCTCAACTGCTGAGCAGATCAGTAAAAGTTGTAAAGGTTGAGCCCGGTCTCGTCGTCGTGGGCACGTCCTACTTTGCCGTCCAGGCAGCGGACGAAGATCTCGGCAGTACCGCAGATGACGGCTTCACTAAGATG
>JAFZRK010000163.1 GCA_017619905.1 Bacillota bacterium | reverse complement strand
CTTCCTGATAATAATCGACGAGTCCCACGCCATGCTGCCGCAGTTGCGCGCCATGGCCAACGGGGACCGCGCCAGAAAAGAGAGCTTGGTCGAATATGGCTTCCGCCTTCCCAGCGCTCTGGACAACAGGCCGCTGCGCTTCGACGAGTTCGAAGGCAAGGTCAACCAGATAATCTACGTAAGCGCAACGCCCGCGGACTACGAAAAGGAAAAGTCCGGCGGCATATCGGCGGAGCAGGTGATAAGGCCCACGGGCCTGCTGGATCCGCCCATAGAGATAGTCCCCACGGAGGGGCAGATAGACCACCTTATAGGCGAGCTCAACAAGGAGATCGCGAAGGGCCGCAGGGCTCTGGTAACGACGCTCACCAAGAAGATGGCGGAGAGCTTGACGGACTACCTTAAGAACGCAGGCCTTCGGGTGCGCTACATGCATTCGGACGTGGACACGCTGGAGCGCAACGTAATTATACGCGACCTGCGTCTGGGCAAGTTCGACGTGCTGGTCGGCATCAACCTTCTGAGGGAAGGCCTGGACCTGCCTGAGGTGTCGCTGGTGGCGATACTGGACGCGGACAAGGAGGGCTTCCTGCGTACGGAGACCTCGCTGATCCAGACGGTGGGCAGAGCGTCCAGAAACGCGGAAGGACGCGTAATAATGTACGCGGACAGCATAAGCAAGGCCATGCGCGCCGCCATAGACGAGACGGACCGCCGCCGCGGCATCCAGGAAGCATATAACAAAGAACACGGAATAACCCCGGAGACCATAAAGAAGGCCGTCCGGGACGTAATAGAAGTTACCACCAAGGTGGACGCGGACGTGGATGAATACGCGGGCAAGGACCTGCTGGAGCTCACCAAGAAGGAGCTCTCCGAGTACGCGTCCAAGCTGGAGAAGGAGATGCGCAAGGCCGCGCAGGACCTGCTGTTCGAGCGGGCCGCCGTGCTTCGCGACCGGCTCCTGGAGGTAAGGGCAAAACTTTAGGAAAGACATGTACAAGAAACTCAGAAACAGCATAAGTCCGCACACCGGGGCCATCATCGGATGGGGCGGCATGTTCGCCGCGATTATAATAGCCATCATCGTGGCGCTGGCTACCGGCGGCGAAGGCGGCAGGGTCGGATATATAATCGCGATCGCCACAGCGGCGGCTTTCGTCGTGTTCTGGTTCGTGTTCGGCAGATGCTACGAGTGCGGCCACGTTCCCAGACCCGTCGAGCTGTACTGCGCAGGCTGCGGAGCAAAGCTTACCAAAGAAGGCAGTCGGAAGGACGCGGATCCGGAGAAGGACGCGGCGAATCTCGCCGAAGTGATAAGCGACCGCGATCTTACGGAAACGCAGGCAAGCTCGGAGGAGATATTCGACGGCAAGGTGCTGCACGTTTTCAGGGATCAGATACTGCTTCCGGACGGCAGGGGCGCCGAGCGCGAGCTGATAAGGCACGTGGGCGCCGTGTGCGTCATACCGGTAACGGAGGACGGGAACGTCATCGTGGAGCGCCAGTACCGCTACCCCATAGCGCAGCCGGTAATTGAGATTCCGGCAGGCAAGCTGGACTACCCCGGCGAGGACCGTCTGGAGGCCGCAAAGCGCGAGCTCCGCGAGGAGACCGGCTACACTGCGGACCGCTGGACGGACATCGGCCTGTACTACGGGGCGCCCGCGTTCTCGGACGAGAAGATCACCATCTACATGGCTCAGGGTCTGCACCGCGGAGAGCAGGAGCTGGACGAGGACGAGTTCATCGACGTGTTCGAGGTGCCGCTTACCAAGCTGGTCAAGATGGTCGTCGTGGGCGAGATCGTGGACGGCAAGACCCAGGTTGCGGTGCTTAAGGCCGCGCAGATCCTGGGCGCGAGGTTATAGCGCAGGGGTACCCTGTTAGCGGGAGCGTGTCCGCAAGCACTGATCATGTGCCGCGGAAACAAAGGAAATAATAAATGCAGAAAGACTTAGTCATAAAGGGCGCCAGAGCCCACAACCTGAAGGACCTGGATCTTACGATCCCCAGGGACAAGCTCGTCGTCATCACCGGCCTGTCCGGCTCCGGCAAGAGCTCCCTGGCTTTCGACACCATCTACGCCGAAGGCCAGCGGCGCTACGTCGAGAGCTTATCGGCCTACGCAAGGCAGTTCCTGGGTCAGGTAAGCAAGCCGGACGTGGACTCCATCGACGGCCTGTCGCCCGCCATCTCCATAGACCAGAAGACAACGTCCAAGAACCCCAGATCCACCGTAGGCACCGTCACGGAAGTCTACGATTACCTGCGTCTGCTTTACGCGCGCATAGGCGTGCCTCACTGCCCGGTCTGCGGCCGCGAGATAAGCAGCCAGAGCGTGGACCAGATAGCGGACCTGATAATGGCTCACGGCGAGGGCGCAAGGGTCACCATAATGGCTCCTGTCGTCCGCCAGATGAAGGGCCAGCACGAGAAGATCCTGGAGCGCATACAGCGCGAGGGCTTCGTTCGCGTGCGCGTGGACGGAGAGATAAAGACGCTCGGCGAGGATGAGATAAACCTTGCCAAGACGTACAAGCACAGCATAGACATAGTCGTGGACCGCATAGTGGTAAAGCCCGGCGCAGAAGGGAGACTATCCGAGAGCGTGGAGCTTGCGGTCAAGCACAGCGAGGGCGGCCTGGTAAGCGCGCTCATCCAGAAGGGCGAGGAGAAGGAGGAGCACCTCTTCTCCACTAACCTTGCCTGCCCGGAACACGGCATAAGCATAGGCGAGCTGGAACCGCGCAGTTTCTCGTTCAACTCGCCGTTCGGGGCCTGCCCGGCCTGCAACGGTCTGGGCTACATAGAGCGCATGGATCCGGACCTTATAATCGACGATCAGAACCTGTCGCTCAACCGCGGGGCGCTCACCAAGGCCTTCGCCAGCATGGAATATTCCGGCTTCTACAAGCAGCTGATCCAGGCTCTGGCGGACTACCACAAGCAAAGCATGGACACCCCGTACAAGGACCTGTCGGAGCCCTTCAAGTACGAGCTTTTATACGGAACCGGCGGCAGGAAACTGGACTACGGCTACGTCCGCAGGGACGGGTCAATATCCCACAGACACGACACTTTCGAGGGCGTCATTCCCAACCTGATGAGGCGCCACGCTTACACCAGCTCGGAGCTCATCCGCGACAAGCTGGAGGCCTACATGACCATCGCCCCGTGCGAAAAGTGCCACGGCAAGAAGCTTAAGGACGAGATCCTCGCGGTCACGGTCGGAGGCAAAAACATAATCGAATACACGGAGATGTCCGTGCGCGAGGCGCTCGCCTTTACGGAGGAACTGGAGCGCACCTTAAGCCCGCGCGACATGTCCATAGCCCGTCTTATACTCAAGGAGATAAAGGCCCGCTTGGGCTTCCTTGCGGAGGTGGGTCTGGACTACCTTTCCATGAGCCGCGCGTCCGCGACGCTGTCCGGCGGAGAGAG